>JAWAOK010000031.1:0-13650 GCA_038894875.1 Candidatus Nezhaarchaeales archaeon | reverse complement strand
ATGTACGAGGACGGCTCGTGGCGCCACCTCTTCGCGCGCTCGATAGCCGAGGAGGCTAGGGTGGTCTCTGGGGCCATTGAGGAGGCCTCTAGGTTCGACACGGTCGTCACTTGGAACGGCCTGGGCTTCGACGTCCCCATGCTGGTCGCCAGGGCGTTGGCCAACGGCCTAGACCCGAGCCCCCTGCTGAGGCCTAGGCACGTGGACTTAATGAGGGTCTTCAGGGAGCTCCTCAGGCTCGGGCGCTACGGGCTGGACGACGTGGCCAAGTTCCTCGGGGTCCAGAAGAGGGTCCAGCTCAAGGGGAGCGACATGCCCCCGCTCTACCTAAGGGCGCTGGGAGGGGACGCGGAGGCCGTGAGGACCATAGAGGAGCACTGCTACGACGACCTCCAGGCCCTCAGGGAGCTCTTCAATAGGTCCAGGGGCTTAGTGGAGGCCTACGTAGAGCTCGCCGAGGGGCGCTGGCCGTGGGCGGGGCGCTAGCGGGGCCGGCTAGGAGGAGGGGGGAGGTCCTGTTCTACGCGCCCAGCTTCAAGCACTACGAGGTGGAGGGCCTCCGCAACTCCCCGTGGGACTGGCCGGCCATATCCATCACCGGCCCCAGCTGCGCGCTGGGCTGCGAGCACTGCAGGGGCGAGATCCTGAGGCACATGCTGCCGGCGACCACTCCATCCAGGCTCTACGAGGCCTGCCTCGAGGCCCACCGGAGGGGGGCTAAGGGCGTCCTAATTAGCGGCGGCTGCCTCCCCGACGGCTCCGTCCCCCTCGGCCCCTTCATACCGACCATAGCTAAGGTGAGGCGCGAGCTGGGGCTCAGGGTGGTGGTCCACACAGGCCTAGTGAGCGAGGGGGTGGCCGAGGGGCTGGCCGAGGCCGGCGTGGACGCGGCCATGATGGACGTGGTCGGGGACGAGGAGACCGCCCGCCTAGTCTGCCACCTAGACGCCTCGCTCGAGGACTACGAGAGGTCCCTAGCTAGGCTATCCAGCCGCGGGGTCCCGACGGTGCCCCACGTAGTGGTGGGCCTTCACTACGGGGAGGTGAGGGGGGAGCTGAGGGCGCTGGAGGCCATCTCCCGCCTGGAGCCCTCGGCAGTGGTCGTGATAGCGCTAATCCCGCTGCCCTCCACCCCCATGGAGTCGCTGGCCCCCCCGCCCCCTAGCTCCGTAGCTAGGGTCCTGGCCGCGGCCAGGCTCCTAATGCCCGAGACCCCTGTGGCGCTAGGCTGCGCCAGGCCCAGGGGGAGGTACAGGGCTGAGCTGGACCGCCTAGCGCTGATGGCAGGCGTGGACGCCATAGCCTTCCCCAGCCGAGAGGGGCTCAGGGCGGCCGAGGAGATGGGGCTGCGCGTCAAGCTGAGGCCCACCTGCTGCTCCCAGGTCTTCGAGGACCTCGGGGGGCCCTCTTGAGCGCAGTATATAGGGAGGGGCTGCTCTACGACAGGGGCCACTCGTGGGTCAGGGTGGAGGGGGAGCTAGTTAGGGTGGGGGTGGACGACGTGGCCCAGAGGGCCGCGGGGCGCATAGTGTACGTCAGCACCCCCGCCCCCGGCTCGCGGGTCCGGCGCGGGAGGCCCCTCATATCTATAGAGTCGCGCAAGTGGGTGGGCTACGTCACCTCGCCAATAACTGGCGAGGTCGTCGAGGTCAATGAGGAGCTTAGGCGCAGGCCCAGCCTAATAAACGAGGACCCCTACGGGAGGGGGTGGGTGCTATTGATGAGGCCGCACGACCTAGTCAGCGAGTCCCGCTACCTACTGAGTGGCGAGGAGGCCAGGAGGTGGCTCGAGGAGGAGGCGGCCAGGCTAGTTAGGAGGGTCGCGTAGCCCATGAACGCTTAAAGCAGTAGCTCGACGCCCACTCATCGGTGCTCCGCTTGTCTGAATTCACTCAGCTGAAGTACCAGAAGGAGGACGGGGTGGCGTGGATCACCATCAGCCGGCCGAAGGTGCTGAACGTCCTCAACGCCCAGGCCATCGACGAGCTCGCGAAGGCCCTCGAGGACTCTGAGCGCGACGACGGCGTCAGGGTGGTAGTGATAACTGGGGAGGGGGACAGGGCGTTCTGCGCCGGCATAGACATCAATGAGTTCGTCGCCATGACCCCCATGAAGCGCAGGGAGTTCACGGTAAGCTACCGCGAGCGCATCCTCAATAGGATAAGGGGGATGGGGAAGCCGGTGATAGCCATGGTCAACGGCTTCGCCCTGGGCGCTGGCTGCGAGCTAGTGATGGCCTGCGACCTAGCCGTGGCCTCTGAGGGCGCCCGCTTCGGCCAGCCGGAGGTGAACATAGCCGCCATACCCGGCGGAGGGGGGACTCAGCTGCTACCCCGCCACGTTGGGCCGAAGAAGGCCATGGAGCTGACGATGACCGGCGACTTGATAGACGCGAGGGAGGCCGAGAGGCTCGGGATAGTTAACAAGGTGGTCCCGCCCGACAAGCTGAGGGAGGCGGTGAAGGAGCTCGCCGATAAGCTGAAGTCCAAGAGCCCGGTGGCCCTCAAGCTCATTAAGGCAGCCGTAAATAAGTCGGCCGAGACGCTCCTGCCGGCCGGGCTGGCCTACGAGACCGAGGCCTTTACGCTCTGTAGCACTAGCGAGGACTTCAGCGAGGGGGTCAGGGCCTTCTTAGAGAAGCGCAAGCCCACTTGGAGGGGCAGGTAGGCCCCCCTTTTTCCCCAGCCCCCCTTAGGGTTGAGGCCCGGCGTCTCACGCTGTGTCCACGTCGCGTCCACATGGCCTACGTAGCTCCTCCCCCCTGGCCCGGCGCCGCATTCCAGGGGCGCGTAGGGCTGACGGCGCGTCCACTTGCCCCCGCGCCACCCCTACGTATTACTGGGGGGTGAGACGCTCAGCCCCCCTTGCCGTCCTCCTCTAGCCTCCTCCAAGAACCCCCACCTAGCCCTCACTCTATCGACCCACGACAGGTCCAGGCTCGTCAGGTAGAGCCCGGGCTCCAAGTCCGCACTCATCACTAGGGAGCCCTCGGGAGAGGCCACGAAGCTCCCCCCCATCACCGGCCTCCCGTCTGGGTAAGTGGTCAGCGTGTTGTTGGCGGAGGCCACGAACACCGTGTTCTCGGCCGCCCTGCACCTGCCTACGCAGCGCCAGAGCTCTACGCGGTCCAGCGATATGCTGGCCGGGTTCAAGATAACCAGCGCCCCCTCGAGCGCCAGGGCCCTAGCCTCCTCGGGGTACATGAGGTCAATGCACACTAGGCCCCCCATCAACACCCCGCCGGCCCTGAACACGGACCCCCCTCGGCCGGGCCTGAGCCACTTGTCCTCGCCGATGGCCCTGGATGGGTGGCGCTTCTCGAAGGAGGCCACGACCCCCTCGGCGCTCACCACCGTGGCGACGCTGACCACGCCCCCTCCGCGCTCGACGTAGTGGGCGCCCGCCACGAGCACCTCCCCCTCCCTCAGCCCCTCAGCCACCCTCTCTAGGACGCGCTCGTGCTCAACCTGGCTCAGGGGCCTCGCGGAGGCCCAGTTCTCTGGGAGGAGCTTGACGTCCGCCCTGGCCTCGGAGACCAGCCTAGCCATCTCCCTCACGTTCCCCTCCACACCCTCCCCCCTCGAGAACTGGGCCAGCCCTAGCCTGAGCGCGCCCAACCCCTAGCCAGCTCCTCCACAGCCCTCAGGAGGGTCTCTACCTCGTCGAGCGTGTTGTAGATGTAGGTGGAGGCCCTGACGGTGCCCTTGCTCAAGCCTAGGAAGCCCCCCACGAGGGGCTGGGCGCAGTGCATCCCAGACCTGACGGCTATGTTGTAGGCCGCGTCTAGCGCCATGGCCACGTCATGCGGATCCAGCCCCCTCACGTTAAAGGAGGTCGTGCTGAGCTTGTGCTCGGGCCCCGGCCCGTAGACCTCCACGCCCTCGATGCTGGAGAGGCCCTCGTAGAGCCTCCTCGCCAGCCTCTCCTCGTGGGCCTCCACCGCCTCCATCCCCACTCCCTCTAGGTACTCGATGGCCCTCCTAAGCCCGAGAGCCTCGGCGATGCAGGGGGTCCCTGCCTCAAAGCCCCACGGCCCCCTCCTCAGCTTGAACCCCCCCGCCCCCACGCTCTCCACGGCCCCCCCTCCGACGAAGACCGGGTCTAGCTCGCCCCAGGCCTCCTCCCTCACGTAGAGCCCCCCGGAGCCCGTGGGGCCGCACATCTTGTGGCCCGAGAAGGCTAGGAAGTCGCAGCCCAGCCTGCGCACGTCCACCTTCATGTGCGGCACGGACTGGGCCCCGTCGACCAGCACGAGGGCCCCGTGCTCGTGGGCCACCTTCGCCACCTCCTCAACCGGCACCTTGGTGCCTAGGACGTTGGACGCGTGCGTCACGGCCACCAGCCTCGTCGAGTCGTCGACCAGCCTCTCTAGGTCCGAGAGGTCCAGCAGCCCCTCCTTGGTCAGCCCCGCCACCCTGACCTCCACCCCGTAGCGCTGGGCGCAGCGGAGCCAGGGGAGGTAGTTCGAGTGGTGCTCCAGCAGCGTGGTCACGACCACGTCCCCCCTCCTCCACTTGAGCGAGTGGGCCACTATGTTAATGCCCTCAGTGGCGTTCTTAACGAAGACTAGCTCCTCGGGCCTAGCGCCTATGAAGCCGGCCACCCTGCGCCTGGCCTCCTCGTAGGCCTCGGTGGCCCCCTCCGCCAGCCTGTACACCCCCCTCCCCACGTTAGCCCTGAGCTCCCTGTAGTAGCGCTCGACCTCCTCCACGACCTGCCTTGGAGTTAGGCTAGTCGCTGCGCTGTCTAAGTATATCAGGCCGGAGGCCAGGATCGGGAAGTCCTCCCTCACCTTGCGCACGTCCAGCACTGCCCTCACCACGCCCAGCTAGCCGGAGACCCAGGCCTCCCCCCTCTCAGTGACCTCCTTCTTCCATATCGCGACCTCTCGCTTAACTGCCTCCAGCGCCCTCTCAGCGCCCTCGAAGGCCTCGCGCCTGTGGTCGGCGGCCACGGCTATCAGCACCGTGTCCTCCCCAGGCTCCACGTCCCCCACCACGTGGAATATTAGGACCTCCCTCACCCCCGGGGTGCTCTTAATTACCTCCTCCCTTATCCTGCCCAGCGCCTCCACCGCCGCCTCCTCGTAGGCCTCGTAGGTCAGCCTGAGGACCCTCGAGCCGTCGCGCCCCACTGAGCGGACCACCCCGTTGAACACTACGACCGCCCCGCAGCCCCCCCGCTGGGCGAGGGGCCTGAGGGCCTCGACTAGGTCCTGGGCCCTCACCTCCCCCCTCTTCACCAGCCCCACCTTGTCCACGCCCTACTCACCCAGCACCTCCACTACCACCCTCCTACTCCTGGGCCCGTCCAGCTCGACGAAGAGCACGTTCTGCCACGCCCCCCTGACCAGCCTCCCGCCCCTGACTGGGAAGATTCTGGAGGAGCCGATGAAGGCAGAGGCTAAGTGAGCGCTGGCGTTGTCGTCCACGCGATCGTGCATCCAGCCGACCCCGCGCGGGTAGTCCTGCTGGAGCTTAGACACTATGTCCCTCAGGAGCCCGGCCTCGCTCTCATTCGAGACTATGGCCGCTGTGGCGTGGGGGGCGTGGACTAGGCAGAGCCCGTCCGCCACCCCGCTCTCAGCTACGGCCCCCTCCACGTCTCGCGTTAAGTCGACTACCTCAATCTGCTTAGACGTGTTTAGCTTAAGCTCCTTAAAGAAGACCTTCAACTAGGCCACCCCGCGCTCCGCCGGGACATCATCGTCCCCCTCAGCTCACCTCCTAGGCATCACGGGGCGGCCTCAGTCACTGAGGACTGCCCGTCGCCCAGATATTTGCGTTACTCACGCCTAAGGCTTAAGCGACCCCCACGCAGTCTAGCGCGGTGCGCCACTTGGACTTGGCGGGCCTCGCCCAGGCCTTCATAATGCTCTTCGTAGTCTTCGACGCCGTGGGGAACGTTCCGGCCTTCCACGCCTTCACTCAGCACATGAGCCCGCGCGAGAAGCGCAAGGTGGCTAGGCAGTCGGTCCTAGTGGCGGGGGCCGTGCTAGTCTCCTTCACGCTGCTGGGGAGGGCCCTCTTCAACGCGATCAACGTCTCGATAGACGACTTCAAGGTGGCCGCCGGCGTCGTGCTCTTCATCCTCTCCGTAGAGCTCGTGCTTGGCAGACTGGAGCCTGGGATGAGGAAGATAGAGGCGGAGGACTTCGCCATAGTCCCCCTAGCCACCCCCCTGCTCGCGGGCCCGGGGAGCATCTCGACGGTCATCTACCTCAGTGAGACAGTGGGGACCGTGGAGACCCTGGCCTCCATAGCCTTAAACGTCGCCGTCGCCTACGCGATCTTCGCCTCCTCAGAGGGCATCTTCAGGGTCCTCGGCCGCAACGGGGTCAGGGCGGTGACGAGGATCATAGGATTGATAATAGCGTCCATGGCCGTCTCCATCATAGTCGGGGGGCTGAGGAGGTTCTTTGTAAAGTAGCGCCCAAAAAGAGGGGCTACTTAGCGCTACTCCTGCACCGCGAGGGCCTGGGCCGGGCACTGGGCTACGCAGGCTTGGCACAGCACGCAGGCGTCCGGGTTGACTACGACCACCTTGTCCCCCTGCTTCTCGTAGACCCCGGACGGGCACACCTCTACGCAGGTGCCGCAGTTGGTGCACTTGCTGTCGTCCTTAACTACCTTCGGCAAGCCGCCCCCTCCAGCCTGGGGAGCTGGCCAATTGGCTATATAAGCGCTATCGCCCCCGCCCACGGCCCCGCTGAGGGGGAGCCCGGCGCCGCCGCAGCTCGGGCACCTCCAAGCCTCAGGGGAGCGGGGGTCGTCGAGCCACACGCAGCCGCACGCGCGGCACTCGAAGTACTCCAGCGCCAGCCCTATCGCGCAGCCCACGCGGCCCCCTCCCCCAGCCTTAAGCACTACCCGCGCCGGCGGCTAAGCTTTAAGGAGGGCGGCCCGCGCCCTCTCGGGGGTGGCCTGCGTGGGCCTCGACCCGGTAGCCCTCGCCTCCCTGGCCATGCTGTTAATTCTCGCGGGCCTCGCCCTCATCGTGCTGTCCATCACCGCCTCCGGGGGGAGGGCCTCTGGAGGGGGCCTCGTGATGATCGGCCCCCTCCCCATAGTCTTCGGCACCTCCGCCAGGGCGGTCAAGCTGCTCCTCGCCCTAGCGGCCCTCCTCCTAGCCCTCCTAGCCCTCTACGCGGCCTGGCCCCTAGCCGTATGGCGACCCTCCGGATTGCCTTAAGCTAGCTAACTCCAAGTGCCCGGGGCTGAAGGAGATCCAGCGTGGGGCGGGCGCTGCGGAGGGCGCAGGGGCTGCTCGTCAGAAGCGAAGCGAGCCACGTGGGAGAGGACTTAGAAAAATTTATATAGAAGGGACTCTCCTTTAAATCACGGTGGACCACATGCCCGTCGTCGGTAAGGTCGAGCTAAAGGCGAACAAGGACGTCAAGGCTGGGGAGGAGACGACCCTCTCAGAGCTCTTCACCTTCGACGAGCGCAGGAAGGAGCTCACCCTCGAGGGGGACGTGGAGCGCGACAAGACTAAGCTTAAGGTGACCGTCGCCAAGCTGGGCACGCTCGAGGCCACTGCCGACACTACCAAGAAGAAGGGGGAGAAGACGAACCTCTGGATGCTGCTGAAGGTAGCCGACTTCTCCAAGAAGATAAAGGCCTCTGAGGAGATCAAGAAGGGGGAGACGCTGGCAGTTACTATAGAGACCGCCTAAGCCCCCTTTTTTATCGCGACTCCCCTTATTTAGCGGCCGGCGCCGCCCAGTTTTAGTAGGCGCGCGCCCCTAAGCGAGGGGAGTTGATTCTAATCAAGACCCCCCTAGGCATGGAGAGGGTGGCGGCCTCCAGGGTCCTGGAGCTGGGGCTGGGCGCTGAAGTCGAGCCCAGGCCCCGCGGCTACCCGGGCCTCGTCCTCGTTAGGGGCTGCGGGCCGGACGCCGCGGGCAGGTTGAGGGAGGAGCTCGTCGAGGCGGAGCGCGTACTGGTCGTGGACGAGGAGGTGGAGGCGGAGCTGGACAAGATAGTCGAGGCCTCGCTCAAGGTGGCGGAGGAGAGGCTCAGGGGCGCGCGCAGCTTCGCCGTCAGGACCGTCAGGAGGGGCTCCCACGACTTCACCAGCCTGGACGTCAACGTCAGGGCGGGGGCTGCGATTAAGCAGAGGCTGGGCCTCCCCGTGGACCTCTCCCACCCAGACGTCGTGCTGTTCGTGGAGATACTCGGGGACAGGGCCCTAATCGGGGCCTTCGACGGCTCCGAGCTCTATAGGAAGATGGGCCCCGGCAAGCACCCCGTCCTCCCCTACCTCAGGAGGGCGTCCCTCGTCCAAATGCCCTACCTAGGCCCGACCCAGGCCGCTCGCGAGGTGGGCGTCAGGGTCGGGAGGGAGGCCCAGACTTTCGAGGTGGGGGAGCTCGTAGTGGCCTTCATAGGCTGCGTCGACGCGGACGAGCTGAGGGCCTTCCTGGACGGCGTCTTCGAGGGGATTAAGTCCAGGTTCGAGGTCCAGCGCCGGGCCTACGGGAGGGAGGTCCACAGGGTCCCAGTCTACGTCCAGGACCTCTACCAGCTCGTTAGGGACAGGAGGGGGGAGCCCATGGTGGTCTTCGAGCCGGAGGGCGAGCCCCTCCCTAAGGTGGCCGATAGGCTGGGCGAGCTCTTCCTAAAGAGGCGCGGCAGGGTGAGCCTCCTCGTGGGCGCGCGCGAGGGGATCCCGAGCGGGGTCTACAGGTTCGCGGACCTAGTCGTGGACCTCTGCCCCGGCGTCACGATAGCCACCGACTTAGCTGCCGCGTCCGCGCTCGTGGCCGTGGCTACTGCTGTCGAGGAGGGGCTGCTTCGCGAGGCCGGCCGCGAGCCGCCTCAAGTAGCCAGCCCACCCTCTCCTCAATGAGGGCCAGCTCGCGCTGGATGGCCACCGCGTCGGCCAGGTCCTCGTAGACCCTCCGGTAGCCCTCGTAGCTCTTCTCCCTCGGCAGCTCCCCCCTCCTCACCTTAGCCTCCACCTCCTCCGGCGAGCGGGAGCCGTACTGGTCGAGGATGGCCTTGAGCCTCAGCCTCAGGCCCAGGTACTCGCTGACCGCCCTGTAGAGCTCGTCGTCGTAGGGCTGGGCGGCCCCCTCACCCACGCCCCTCCCCCCTCCCCGCGGGGTACTTCCTTAGGATGAACATGGTCCTCGTCCCCGCCACCCCCTTAATGGACCTGATCCTGTCCAGCCTCTCGTTCAGCTGGACCACGCTATCGGCCGAGAGCCTCACCCCTATGTCGAACTCGCCAGTCACCTCCTCCACCCCCTCCACCCCCTCTACGCTCAGGATCCTCCTAGCTACGGTGGAAGTGTGGACGTTGCTGACGCACTGCACCATCACCAGCGCCTCCACCCTCTGCTGGACGGCCGGCCTGGCCCCCACGGCCTCCTCTATGAGCGAGGCCAGGTCCGCGTCGCTCACGACCCTCCTGGCCGAGGACTTGAGGGCCCTCAGGGCCCTCCCGACCTCCTCCTCGCTCAGCTCGTAGCCAGCCCTCCTAGCCCTATAGGCCAGGCCCCTGGCTGAGCAGTGCTTGGAGACCTCCACCTCGACGCGCGCGCCCACCTCCCCCGGGCTAACTGGCCAGAGCGAGGGCAGCCCCTCTAGGGCTAGGTCGATCCTGGGCCACGACTTCACTGAGAAGCTCCCGTCCCCCATTAGCGAGCCCTGGCTCCTCGCTAACACTCCGCTAAACTTCTCGACCACCTCGCTGAGCTTGCGTAGCGACGTGGGGTCCAGGGGGCTGGAGCCCAGCGCCCTCCTCAAGGAGAGGGCCACCTCGCTCAGCGAGGCTAGGCCCGGCCCCTCCCCCAGCCCGTTGACTGAGCAGTGGAGCCCCTCCGCGCCCGCCTCGACGGCCGCTAGGGAGTTGGCGACCGCGAGCCCTAGCGCGTCGTGGAACCTGGCCTCTAGCCTAAGGCCGGCCCCGAGCCTCGCGGCCTCCCTCACTAGGCTGGAGGCCCCGCTCGGCGTCAGGAGGCTGGACGTGTCGGCTAGGCAGAGGGCCTCGGCCCCCTCGGCCGCCAGCGCTACCTCAGCCAGCTCGCTGAGGGAGGCCCGCCCAGCCCACTCGGCGACCACCGTCACCTTCAGCCCCCTCTCCCTCGCTCCCTCGACGAGCCCCCTCAGCTTGGCTAGGCTGAAGCCCAGCCTCTCCGCCGCCCCCCTCCAGGCCGGGTAGCGCAGCGCGAGCCTATCGACGCCGCTATCAACCGCCGCCTCTACGTCCTCGTCCAGCGGCCAGGCGACGGCCGCCACCTCGGCCCTGAGGCCCTCCTCAGCCACCGCCCTGACCGCCTCAAAGTCCTCCTCGCTCACGCTGGGCCTCCCCACCTCCACCACGTCCACCCCGGCCCTGTCCAGCCACCTGGCCACCTCCACCTTCTGGTCTATAGTGAAGCCCACCCCGCTCGCTAGCTCCCCCTCGCTTAAGGTGACGTCCACTATCTTGACCCTCATGCCCTGGGCAGGTCTAGCGTAGCCTCCCCTTAAATGCCCTCCCCCTAGCCCTCCTCAATGGATATGGCGAAGTCGGGGCACAGTAGCTCGCAGAGCCTACACCCGCGGCACCTCTCGCCCACCCCCACTGGCGGGCCCGAGCCCGTTGCGGGCCTCTCCAGGGCCCCGTGGGGGCAGAACTCCACGCAGATCCAGCACGACTTGCAGAGCTCGGGGTCGAGCACGATCCTCAAGCGCCCACCCTAGCTCAGTCGCCCATTACGCCCTAGCGCCCCGCCCTCACAAAAGCCTTTAATAGCTCGTTGAGCCAGCTCCTCCCGCGATGGGGGCTAGGGCGCGGGCCCTCGCAGCCTCGATCCTAGTCTTCGCCGCCTTCGCGGCCCTCGCGGCCTGGAGCTCGTGGGCCCCCTCAACTAAGGTTAGGGTCGCCCTCGCCCCCCTCGTGGCCCACCTGACCACGTACGCGTACCTCAACGGGTACGTCCAGGGCCCCGAGGGCGTGGAGCTCGAGGTCTCCCCCACGCTGCAGTTCAACCTATACTTAATGAGCGGCTGGGCGGATGTGGGTGAGATGTCCACCGCCGCCTTCGCGATCGCTAGAGAGAGGGGCATCCCGCTCAAGATCGTCTCGGCCGCCGTCGTGCAGGGCTCCTACATGGGGAACGCCCTCGTCTTCGTCAAGCGCGGCTCCGACATAGCGTCCCCCTCCGACCTCAGGGGCAGGACCATCGCGGTCCACGACCTCAAGGCGACCACCACCGCCATCTTCCTCTCCCTCCTCGAGAAGGACTACGGAGTGGGGCCCGAGGAGGTCAGCCTCGCCATAGTGCCGCTGCCCCAGATGCCGGAGCAGCTCTGGCAGGGGCGCGTGGACGCAGCCCTCGCCTTCGAGTTCGTCGCCGCCAGCATGTACCTAGACGATAGCAGGTACTCCCTCATCTGGGACGTCTCTGAGGCGTTCAAGCGCAGGTACGGCAGCTACCCCGTGGCCTCGGTCATCGTGGCGCGCGAGGAGCTGCTGAGGGAGAGGCCGTGGGTAGTGGGCGAGGTGCTGGGCGTCCTGCGCAGGTCCCTGGCCTGGAGCATGTCGCACCTGGACGAGGTCGCCAGCTCCTGGGTCAAGGAGGGGGGCGGGACCCTGGAGCAGTTCGCGGCCTGCCTATCCCAGTTCAAGGTGGAGCTCGAGCTCTCCGAGGACCACGTTAGGACCATCGCCACCATCTTCCACCTCTTAGAGGAGGCGGGGGTAGTGGGCAGGGCCCCGACTAGGGAGGAGGCCTTCGCGGAGCTAGTGTGGAAATGAAGTGGAGAAGGGCCCTCGGCGGACCCCTCCTACTGGCCCTCTCCCTAGCCCTCTGGCACGCCCTATCGGCGGCCCTCTCCTCCCCCCTCCTCCCAGGCCCCCTAGAGACGGCCCGCGCCCTAGCTGAAGTCCTCTCGTCCCCAGCCAGCTGGGGCCACGTGGGGGTGACGGCCCTCAGGACCCTCGCCGGCCTGGCCCTGGGCTCCGCCGTAGGCACGGCCCTCGGCATCCTGACGAAGTACAGCCGGGCGGTGGGCGACGCGGTCCAGTTCGTAATCTACCCCGCCCTGGAGTCGGTCCCCTCGATCTGCTGGGCCCTCATATTTGCGGTCTGGTTCGGGCTCTCTGGCGTGGCCCCGACCCTCCTCATAGCCGTCGCCGTCGCCCCCTTCTTCATAATTAACGTCTGGGAGGGGGTCAAGGAGGTGGACGAGTCCCTGATCGAGATGGCCTCGGTGTTCACTAGGAGCAGGCTGAGGATCCTTAGGAAGGTGGTCCTCCCGATGCTCTACCCCTACCTCTTCTCCGCCCTCAGGTCCTCCGTCGGGGTCGCGTGGAAGGTGGTCGTGGTGGGGGAGCTCTTCGGGGCGGTCAGCGGCGTCGGCTACATGCTGAACCTAGCCTACCAGGCCTACGCGATCGATCGAGTGTTCGCGTGGGTGGCTTGCTGCGCCGCCATCATAGCCTCCATAGACTACGGGGTCCTAGGTTACATAGACCGGAGGTACGTGAGGAGGTGGAGGCGTGGCTAGCGCGATAGTCGTGAGGGGCCTGCGCAAGAGCTACGGGCGCCGCCCCGTCCTAGCCGGCGTGACGTTCGAGGTGGAGGAGGGGGAGTTCGTGTGCGTCCTAGGCCCCAGCGGGTGCGGCAAGACCACCCTGCTGCGCATCCTCGCGAGGCTCACCCCCCTCGACGGGGGGGAGGCCTACGTTGAGGGCTGCGACGTTAGGAGGGACGACAGCTACCTGGACCGCCTGAGCGTCGTGTTTCAGGAGCCCCGCCTCCTTAAGTGGAGGACCGTTAGGGAGAACGTGGCCCTGGCCCTGGAGCTGAGGGAGGGTAGCCTGAGCGAGGACGGGATGAAGAGGGTGGACGAGGCCCTCTCCCTAGTCGGCCTGGCCGAGCTGGCCGACGCCTACCCTCACGAGCTCAGCGGCGGCCAGAGGCAGAGGGTCGCGCTGGCTAGGTCCCTAGTGGTGAGGCCGCGCGTCCTGCTCATGGACGAGCCCCTCAGCGACTTGGACGTCCGCACTAGGGCGGAGCTTCAGGACGAGATCCTGCGCATCTGGGCGGGGGAGGGCATGACCGTCCTCTTCGTCACCCACGACCCCTGGGAGGCCATTTACCTAGCGGACCGGATAGTGGTCTTCTCAGACCGCCCCACAGTAGTCAGGGGCGTGCTCGAGGTGGGCGCCGAGAGGCCGCGGAGGAGGGGGGACCCCGAGGTGGCTGAGGTGGAGGAGGAGGTGAGGGCGCGGATCGAGGTGGGGAGCGATCGGCGGGCCTCGGAGGCCTGGCGGCGGGAGGTGGCCGGGGTTTTGGTGCGGCGGGCCCTGGCCCGCGCCGCGGGAAAGGCGGGCACATGAAAATCTACTTCGAGCTCAACGGGAAGCCCCAGTACGTGGAGGTGGAGGCCGGGGAGTCCCTTCTTTCCCTTCTTCGGCGCCTGGGCATGAAGTCGGTGAAGGAGGGCTGCGGGACAGGCGAGTGCGGAACCTGCACCGTTCTCCTTGAGGGGAAGCCCGTTCGCTCCTGCCTGACTTTCGCCCCAAAAGTTCAAGGGAAGCGGGTGACCACGCTGGAGGGCCTGGGAACCCTGGAGGATCCTCATCCCCTCCAGCGGGCCTTTGTGGAAGCCGGCGCGGTACAGTGCGGTTTTTGCACTCCGGGCATGATCCTTA
>JAWAOK010000030.1:0-13831 GCA_038894875.1 Candidatus Nezhaarchaeales archaeon | reverse complement strand
GGCCCCTCTCTCTACACCAAAACATCCGTCCAAACGGACAGGAGTTGACGCAGGCCCCGCAGCCGGTGCAGCAGTTGTAGTCAATGCGGACGAGCCCGTCTGCTTGATATATAGCCCCTACGTCACAGCTCTCTAGGCAAGCGGGCTCCGGACACTGCTTACAGTACCTAGCTTCGCCCTCACTCAGCTTGCCGGGCGAGATCCTAATTCCAGCGCCCTCCGGGTTCGCCACTTTGAAGAGCCTATAGGCGCAGGCCACTTGACAGCTCAGGCAGCCGAGGCACTTCGAGCTATTGAAACTCAGCCTTATACTTGGACGCTGGAACGCCACCACCCATACAGCCCACCTTGAAGGTGGGGAGGCCTATGCTTCCCCGAAATTTAACTCTTATTGCACTTACGCTCAGGAGCTTAGCTTTATATGGTCGGACCGGCGCCTGTAGCCAGAGCTGCATTGCCCTCAAAAAAGTCGCTGTCCCTTAGAGTGGCTGAGGCTAAGCCGCGCGATGTTGGCAGGAGCATCGTTAGAATGGATCATAAGTCCATGTCTGAGCTTAACTTAACTCCCGGCGACTTCGTAGAGATAACTAAAGGCAGAAGTACCGTAGCCATCGCCTGGCCGGCCTATCCGGAGGACGAGGGCCTCGGCATCATTAGGATGGATGGGACGATAAGGCAGAACGCAAGGGCCTCACTGGGGGACATGGTAGAGGTCAGACGCGCTGAGGTATCGGCAGCCACTAAAGTAGTCTTAGCTCCTACGCAGCCCATCAGGTTCGACCCCGACTTTAGCGCTTACGTCAAGCATAACTTGCTCGGCAAGCCACTCACGCGAGGCGACGCCATAGACGTCCCCATCGTGGGCACCTCCTTGAGGTTAATGGTATCGGCCACGCAACCAGCGGCAGCGGTCTACGTTACCGAGGGGACTGAGGTGGTCGTTCGCGAGGAGCCCGTAAAGGAAGTTGAGCTAGTGGTCCCGCGAGTCACCTACGAGGACATAGGGGACCTTGAGGAGGCCAAGGTTAGGATAAGGGAGATGGTCGAGCTCCCGCTCAAGCACCCCGAGCTCTTTAAGCACTTGGGCATCGAGCCCCCCAAGGGCGTGCTCTTATACGGCCCGCCCGGCACTGGCAAGACGCTACTGGCGAAGGCGGTGGCTAACGAGTCTGGGGCTCACTTCATAAGCATCAACGGCCCAGAGATCATGAGCAAGTTCTACGGCGAGTCGGAGGAGAGGCTGAGGCAGATCTTCAAGGAGGCCGAGGAGAACCAACCCTCCATAATCTTCATTGACGAAATAGATGCCATAGCTCCAAAGCGGGAGGAAGTGACGGGGGAGGTGGAGCGTCGGGTAGTGGCTCAGCTGCTGGCCTTAATGGATGGGCTCAAGGGGAGGGGACAAGTGATCGTAATAGGCGCTACCAACAGGCCCGAGGCGGTAGATCCAGCCCTGCGCAGGCCCGGCAGGTTCGATCGCGAGATAGCAATAGGAATCCCGGACAAGCGAGGCAGGAAGGAAATACTTCAAATACACACGAGGAACATGCCGCTGGCGGACGACGTTAACCTTGACGAATTTGCTGAAATCACTCACGGCTTCTCCGGCGCTGACTTAGCTGCATTGGCTAGGGAGGCGGCGATGAGCGCCCTCCGAGGCTTCCTTTCTCAAATAGACTTGAAGAGCGGAACGATCCCGACTGAAGTATTGTCAAAGCTCAAGGTCTCCCGCCAAGACTTCTACAACGCCCTCAAGGACGTCCAGCCCTCTGCCCTCCGCGAGGTCTACGTGGAGATCCCAGAGGTCCATTGGGAGGACATTGGCGGCCTCCACGACGTTAAGCAGCAGCTAATTGAGGCCGTGGAGTGGCCCCTCAAGCACCCCGAGTTCTTTGAGCAAATGGGCATCAGGCCCCCCAAGGGCGTGCTCTTATACGGCCCGCCCGGCACTGGCAAGACGCTACTGGCGAAGGCGGTGGCCACTGAGAGCGAGGCCAACTTCATAAGTATCAAGGGGCCGGAGATATTGAGTAAGTGGGTAGGCGAGTCTGAGCGCGCGGTGAGAGAGATCTTTCGTAAGGCTCGTCAAGTTGCGCCGTGCATCGTCTTCTTCGACGAAATAGACTCGATCGCCCCCGCGCGAGGCCTACGCTACGGGGACTCGGGGGTGACCGAGCGCGTAGTTAACCAGCTTCTCACGGAGCTCGACGGAATAACCGTTCTAAAGAACGTTGTCGTGATGGCCGCCACGAATAGACCCGACATACTGGACACTGCCCTCATCAGGCCTGGGCGCTTCGATAGACTCATTTACGTCCCGCCCCCAGATCGGGCGGCGAGGCTGGAGATCTTTAAGGTACACACCCGCAAGATGCCACTGGCAGACGACGTAGACCTCAACAAGTTAGTGGCTCTTACTGAGGGGTACACGGGCGCCGATATTGAGGCCGTCTGCCGCGAGGCGGCCATGATAACGCTGAGGAAGGAAGGGAGGCCCAGCAAGGTGTCGATGAGGTCCTTTGAGGAGGCTTTGAAAGTAGTGCCGCCTAGCGTAACGGCCGAAGACGTGAAGAAGTACGAAGAGGTAACTCGCATGTTTAAGAAGCTACTTGGATAGCCCTAGCCTCGCCAGCATTTCTTTTAATAGTTCGTGGCCCCTCACCACGCGTGAGCCGCGGGCAAGCCCCTCAGTATACCTCCTTACCTCCTTAATAGCGCAGCTTAGTTTAAAATATGCAAAAGGGGTCGGCCCCCTCACGTGGGTCCTGACAGCCACGGGGGTGGCGTGGTCGCACAGAATGGCCACTGAGTCTTCATCGCTCAATCCGTCGAGGAGCCTCCCGACCAGCCTCCGGTCCAGGTCCTCTATGGCCCTTACCTTGAGCTCAAAACTGCCCGCGTGACCCGCCTCGTCCGGCGCCTCCACATGGACAAATACTACATCGGCCCCGCCCTCAAGGGCCCTTATGGCAAAGTCGGCTTTGTTCTCATACTTCGTATCAAAGTAGCCAGTGGCGCCAGGCACGTCTATGACCTCGAGGCCCGCGCAGGCCCCTAGGCCCTTGACTAAATTTACAGCAGAAATGACGGCCCCCCTTAGGCCATAGAGCTCCCTAAAGCTCGGCACCTTAGGCCTCCTTCCGTGCCCCCAGGGCCATATCATGTTGGCTGGCCTGAGCCCCCTGGCCAAACGTCTGATGTTGATTGGGTGGTCTTTTAGCAGCTGGGCGCTCGTCAACACGAGCTTATTGAGGAGCTCGGCGGTCGCCCTCCCCTCCTCGTCTAACGGCTCAGCCATCACCTCCTCCACCCTCCTCCCTACAGCGTCATGAGGCGGGGTGCACCTGACTCGATCCGAAAAGCCACCCTTGAGGACTAGTAAGTGGCGATATCCCACGCCTGCGTATAGCTCGACCGGGCCCAGCGAGGCGAGCGTGGGGGATAAGTAGTCAATTAGCTCTGCAGCCTCCTCATTACTTATGTGGCCGGCCGAATAGTCTATAAGCACTCCACGTTCTACTGTAATTAGGTTGCACCTAAAGACCAGGGCCCCCTCGTCTAGCTTTATGTTCATGGCGGCCGCTTCTAGGGGCCCCCTGCCAGTGTAGTACTTTTGGGGGTCATAGCCCATGAGCGACATTATCGCCACATCGCTACCAGCGTCCATCCCGTCCGGGATGGAATCGACCCCTCCGACTACCCCTCTAGAGGCTACCTCGTCCATGTTTGGATGCTGGGCCTCACTTAGTGGCGTCCTACCCCGCTCATCCTGCCAGTCCGCCATCCCGTCGCCTATTACTACGACCAGCCCCACCTGCTCCACCAGATCATAGATAGGCTAGAGGTAGCCCTCGCGCAACATTAGCTCAGCGTTAAGGACCGCGTTGCCAGCAGCCCCCCTAATTGTGTTGTGTCCAAGTACCACAAACTTAATGCCGTTTGGCAGCGCTCCATCCTTACGTATCCTACCGACCACTACCGACATGCCCCCTCCCTCCATGCGGTCGAAGCGTGGCTGCGGCCTATCTGGCTCGTCCCTCACGACTATCGGCCTCTTGGGCGCTGTAGGTAGCTTGAGCTCCTGCGGCAGCCCCTTGAACTTCTCCATGGCCTCCTTAACTTCTTCAACCGAGGCGGGCCTCTCTAGCTCCACGAAGACGGCCTCAGTATGTCCGTCTAAGACATTTACTCGGTGACAGCTGGCTGAGATTTTGAACTCCGCGGGCTCTATCCCCTCCTCACTCAACGACCCCATTATCTTGAGAGTCTCTGCCTCCACCTTCTCCTCCTCATTAGCTATGTAAGGTATGAGGTTGTCAATTATGGCCATTGAAGGCACGCCCCCCCAGCCAGCCCCCGACACTGCCTGCATGGTTGATACGAAGACCCTCCTAATTCCAAAGGAGTCCTTCAGTGGCTTCAGGGCCATGGTCAATATGGTCGCAGTACAGTTGGGGTTCGTAACTATGAAGCTGCGCCACCCTCGCTTAGCCTGGCGCTTAACGAGCTTTAAGTGGTCGGGGTTGACCTCCCCTATCAGGATGGGGACGTCTGCCTCCATGCGGTAGCTACTAGCATCGCTTACTACCGGGATCCCGGCCTTGGCAAAGTCGGCCTCCACCTTCAATGCCACCTCTGCTGGAAGTGCCGAAAATGCCACATCGACCTCCCCAGCTTTCTTCACGGCCTCGACGCTCGTCTCAACTACCCTCATTTCTGAGGCGCCTTCTGGCACCTCCTCCTCAATGTACCAATGGACGGCCTCGGCGTAGCGCTTGCCAGCTGACGAAGGCGATGCAGCGACTACCGCTAGCTCGAAGAGCTCATGCTTAGCGAGCATCTTGACGAAGCGCTGCCCCACCATGCCCGTGGCCCCCAGCACAGCCGCCCTCAACTTATCCATATGGAGGCCACCGCTTATCGAGCTCAGGCCTTAAGTAGCTATTTAAAGATTGCCGTGCAGACCGAACTCCCTATGTAACGCCCTTAGCGCCCTGACTCCATCTGCCGCTTTAACTACAAATGATATGTTTAATTCGGACGAGCCTTGAGCTATCATGCGTACATTTACCCCCTCGTCGGCTACTGCCTTAAAGACCCTAGCCGCCACGCCCGGCCTCCCCCTCATACCGGCGCCTATGACCGCTACTATACACACATCGTCCTCAGCCTCTATCCTGTAGCTCTCGTCTGCAAGCCTGCGCCTAATGCTCCTCACTGCTTTATCGAGTAGGCCCCTAGGTATTACTAGTGAGGTGCTGGCCTGCGAAGAGCCCTGGGATATCATAAGCGGCCGGGCTCCTACCTCATTTAAGGCCTTCAGGATCTCTATGGTCATGGCTGGAGCTTCGAGCATCCTCGTGCTGCTCACGTTTATGGTGGCCACATCCTTAACCATCGTCACCGCCTTCACCACCCCTTCCACCCCACTATCTTTAGTGATTAGGGTGCCCTGAGCCAGCGGGTTGAAGATGCCCTTCACCCTAATTGGCACGCCTGCCTCCGCCGCTGGGTCTAGGGCCAGCGGATGTATTACCTTGGCCCCGAAGTAGGCCAGCTCCGTAACCTCCTCATACGACATCACTGGAACCACTCTCGCTTCCGGGACCAGCTTGGGGTCGGCCGTCATCACCCCCTCTACGTCCTTCCATAGCACAATTTCATCGACTTTGAGCGCGCCTCCTATAATTGTAGCAGTGAGGTCGGAGCCCCCACGCCCGAGCGTCGTTATGACTCCATCGGCTGTGGACGCTATGAAGCCCGTCACTACTGGCGTCACTCCTTTAGCCAAGAGGGCACCCAGCCTTTCCCTTATCTGCTCGTAAGTCAACGGTTTAATTGGATTGGCTGCACCGAACCTATCATCGGTTATTATGCCAGCCTCCCAGCCTGTGAGGTACTTGGCCCTCACCCCCATGTCGAGCAGCGAGCCCGTGAAGATTCTAGCCGACAGCCTTTCTCCGAAGGAGAGCACGTAATCTCGACCCCTAGGGCTGACCTCCTTTAACTGACACATCACTAAGAGGGCCCTCTCCATTTCATTGAGCTTCCTCTCAACCTCATCCACCACTGCGCGCCTGAGCTCCTCATCAACAATGGCTAATTCTGCAGCCTTAAGGTGCTGCCCCCTCAATTTATTAACAAAGTCCTCGATGAAGCGCGAGTCCCCCGCCTCGGCCCTAGTCAAAGCTTCCAGGAGGCCGTCAGTAACCCCCGCCATTGCTGAGACTACGGCGACTACCTGCCAACCATCCTCAACATACTTCTTAACTATGCTACAGCTTCTCCTTATCATTGTCCCATCTTCGACACAGTGCCCTCCGAACTTCATGACCGCCCTCAACTTAGCCCACCTTTGACGGCAGCGTCAGGAGGTCGTTAATCATGGCCGCGACAGTCTCCCTCCCCGCCCCTGGCCCCACCACCGTTATCGTCCCCGCCAAGTCCGTCTCTATGCACACTGCGTTAAGGACGCCGTGGACGCATAGCGGATGGTTCAGGGGGATGAGCATGGGCTTGACTGAAAGCTCGCTGTCAGCTGAGGCCACGAGCTTTATGGCATAGCCAGCCTTCCTGGCTAATGCTACGGCCTCCCTCGTTACGCTGGATATCCCCTTGCGCTTTACATCGCCTATCTTTGCCTCCCTCCCCATTATAGCGTTGGCTACGATTACTAGCTTACATGCGGCATCTATTCCCTCCACGTCATACGATGGATCCCTCTCCGCGATCCCCCTCTCTCTGGCCTCTTGCAGAGCGGCCTCGAAGCTCAGGCCGTCGAAGTGCATCCTAGTTAGTATGTAGTTGGTGGTGCCGTTGAGGATGCCGTAGACCCTCCTCACCTCGCTTCCCCTCAACGTATACCTCACGAGTGAGAATATTGGTATGGCGCCAGCCACCGTAGCCTCGAACTTTAGCTCAACTCCACGGCTGGCAGCGAGGTCGACGAGCCTCTTGTACGCGACTACCAGGGGCCCCTTATTTGAGGTCACTACATGCATCCCGCGCCTTAACGCCTCCTCTATATGCGTAAGTCCCGGCTGCCCGTCGACTATGTTAGTAGGCGTAGCCTCAAATACTACATCGGCATCGCAATATCGAATGAGCTCAATGGCTGGAGCCTCTACCATCTTTCCAGGGCCTGAGTACTCGTTGATCTTCGCGGCCCTCCTCAGCGCCTCTAAATCGAGGCCATCCTCATTAAATACATACCCCTTGCTGCTCGCTACGCCCATTAGCTTAAAGCCAGGATGGACCTGCCTGATTAAGCCTAGCTTCCTGTAGAGGGCGTCAACTAGACTCTTGCCTATAGAGCCGAAGCCTATGAGGAGCCCCCTCAAATAGGCTCCCCCGAGGTTATAAGGACCCCCCCGAGCTCCTCCGTGAGGGACTCAAGCTCCTTTATAGCCTGCTTGAGCTCGTCCGTCGGCCCCTCTAGGACTATCTTAATGGTGGTGGAGCCGTCGTCCCCCACCTCCCCCTCAATTCCAGCCACTTTAACGCCTCGGCAAGTTGGGATTGACAGCAGTGGCTTAGCCAGCTTAGAGGCTATGGCCACTACCCTCGCCTTCTTGGCGTGTCCTTGAAGCCTCAAGACGGCCACCCCCCTCTCCTCGAGCCTCTCCTTGAGCTCAGTCGCGCTCAGCCCATCGGGCACCTCTATAACCAAATCGACCGGGACGACCCCCTCCACAGCTCTGCTCCGCTCATGGACTACTGAAATTACATTGCAGCCTAGCTCGGCCACTACACTTAGTGCCTTTACTAATTGCCCAGGCTTGTCTTGAAGGGCCACGCTCAACTCCATCATCATTTTAAAAGCCCCCTGGCCACCTCTAGGGCCTCTTCAATACTTACCTCTATTGGGGCCTCGTAGAACTTAAGCACTACATCTGGGTCCTTTAGACCGTGGCCGGTGGCGATGCACACGACCTCCTCGTCCTTCTCAAGCACCCCCTCCCTGGCCATCTTCGCCAACCCTGCTACAGAAGCGGCACTAGATGGCTCTACAAAGAGCCCCTCGAGCCTGGCTAGGGCCCGCTGGGCCTCAATAATCTCTCTGTCGCTAACGATGACGGCCCCTCCCCCTGACTCCTCGACGGCCCTCTTCGCCTTTGGCCAGTTCACTGGGTAGCCTATCCTAATGGCGGACGCCACGGTCTCAGGCCTCTCAACTGGCACGAGCTCCTTAAGCCCCTTAATTATCATCGAGGCGAAGGGGGAGGCCCCCTCAGCTTGGACGCCGATCATCTTCGGGGGGCGGTCTATGAGCCCGAGCATAAGGAGCTCCTTAAACCCCTTCCATATTGCACTTATGTTGCCCGCGTTGCCCACTGGCAGCACGACGTAATCAGGGGCCCTACCGCCAAGCTGTTCGTAGATTTCATAAGCTATGGTCTTCTGCCCCTCCAACCTGTACGGGTTAAGGGAGTTCAATAAGTAGACCAGCCCCGCCTCAGCCAACTTCCTAACCTCCCTTAGGGCATCGTCAAAGCTTCCCTTAATCGCTAGCACCTTAGCCCCATGGACTAGCGCTTGCACCATCTTTCCTCTCGCTACCTTGCCGCTGGGCACAAGGACTAAGCAGGGCAGGCCCGCCTTGGCTGAGTAGGCCGCTAATGATGCAGAGGTGTTGCCGGTGGAGGCGCAAGCCGTTGCCCTAGCCCCCAGCGCCACCGCCATCGAGACCCCCACACTCATCCCACGGTCCTTAAAGGACCCCGTAGGGTTCTCCCCCTCATTCTTTACATATAGCCTCCTTAGCTTGAGCTTCTCACTCAGCCTTTCGCACGCGTGAAGCCTTGTGCCCCCCTCACCTAACGAGACTTTATGCTTGGACTCGATGGGCAGGAGCTCGTGGTACCTCCACATTGACGGCTCGCGCCTCGCCCACTCTTCGCGCAACTTAGCCGGGTCCAGGCAGGAATAGTCATAGACTATGTCTAGCAGCCCTCCGCACGATGCGCACGTATAGATCACTTGGCCTGGGTCGTAGTCTCGACCGCAGCTTATGCACCTTACTGCTCTAGGCCTCACACCCTCCGCCTTAATCAGCGCAGCCTTTTAGCTTACCTGAGCATAAAAGGCTTTGAAAGAAAGGTAAAGCTTTTAAAACTTTTATAATTTGCTATTGAGGTAGCTTGATGGGAAGGGGGTGGAAGGTTGGCTGAGTCTAGGTACTGGGAGCCCGGCATTGAGACCATGCATCCCGACGAACTAAAGAAGGTACAGCTCGCTAGGCTGAAGGCGCAGTTGAAGTACGTCTATGAGAGGAGCCCCTTCTACAGGCGCAAGTTCGATGAAGCTGGAGTTAAGCCGGAGGACCTCAAGAGCCTCGAGGACCTGAAGAAGTTCCCATTTACGACTAAGATGGACCTAAGGCAGTACGCCTACCCACATGGTGGAGACATAATCTGCGTACCCCTAAGCGAATGCCCTTACTTCCACTGCACCTCTGGCACGACTGGCAAGCCTACAATAATGTACTACACGAAGAACGACCAAGAGAAGTGGACTAACGTAATGGCTAGGGCGCTCTACGGGACTGGGTGCCGGAGGGGGGATATAATGATGAACATATATAGCTACTATCTATTTACGGGCGGCTTGGGCTTTCACTACGGCGCAACAAGGATAGGGGTCACGGTGATTCCGTGGGGTGTAGGAAGGACCGAGGCCCTCATCGAGGCACTGAGGGACTTTAAGGCCACGGTGATTACCGGAACTCCGTCGTACAATTACTACATAGGCGAGGTAATCATGAAAATGGGCATCGACCCCGAGAAGGACCTAAACTTAAGGATTAGCGTGCCGGGCGCTGAGACGTGGACTGAGGAGATGAGGAGGCGGATCGAGGAGTGGCTGGGGCTCAAGGCCCACGGAGGGGGCGCTAGGATGATGTACGGCCTAACGGAGATGTTTGGACCTGGCGTGGCTACGGAGTGTGAATATGAGAGCGGCATGCACTTATGGGCCGACTACTTCTACCCCGAAATTATAGACCCGGACACTGGCGAGCCACTCGAGCCCGGCGAGCAGGGCGAGCTCGTGTTAACTAACCTAGTTGCTGAGGCTATGCCGCTGATAAGGTATAGGACTAGGGACATAACTAAGCTAATATACGACCCTTGCGAGTGCGGGCGTAGGGCCTTCCCAAGAATGCCAGGTATATTGGGCAGGGTGGACGACGCTTTTTCATACAAGGGTACCAAGATCTACCCAAGCGCCATAGCCGAGAGGATCATGAAGTTCAGCGAAGTCCGGGAGTTCCAGATCGTATTCGACAAGACGACGATGCCCTACAAGTTAGTTGTAAAAGTAGAAGTGCCGCCGGAGAAGAGGTCTCCTCAACTCAAGGAGGCCATCTTGACTGAAATCGATAAGGCAGTATTCGTGAGGCCTGAGCTAGAGTTTGTCGACGTGGGCTCGCTGCCTCGCTGGGAGGGCAAGGCCAAGAGAGTCGTCACTTTGGAGCCTAAGTGAACCTTATCAAATACATCACTTTATCCAACCGCCTTCTATTTATTACATCACCATATTCTAACTGGCGCTCTCTCTTGGTACTCATTAAGGGACTTCACCGTCAGCTCGTTCCACCTCAGCCAAGCCAACGCCTTCGTTAAGACTACCGCCCCCTCGATGGTTGTTACGACGGGGACCCCGAGCTCCACAGCCTTCCTCCTTATCGCATACTCGTCCTCAAGCACGTCTGACCTCAACGGCCTACTGGGGGGCACGTTTATAACTAGACGAATTGCCCCCTCAGCGAGTAAGTCAGCTATATTCGGCTTGAGGTCCCTCTCCCTTATCTTGTAAACTACGGTGACGTTATCGACGCCAGCCTTAATTAAATGTTCAGCTGTGTGCTCAGTGGCTAGGATATTGTACCCCAGGCTCCTCAGCGCCTTGGCTACGGGCACTATTTCTTCCTTCTCCCTTTCTCCACCTACAGTGATTAGCACGCCGTCTCCGGGCTTGGGTATGGTGAAGTTGGCAGCTAGTAGGGACTTGATGTAGGCATCGAAGAAGTTATCGCCGAGGCACGCCACTTCGCCCGTCGACCTCATCTCGACGCCCAATATCGGGTCCGCCCCCTCCACTTGCATGAAGGAGAACTGGGGGGTCTTTACACCCACGCACGGGGCTGGGGGCTCGTCAAAGGGCAGGGCCTCCATCGGTCTTTCTAACAGTATTGGGGCCGCTATTTTCATTAGGTTAACCCCCTTCACCTTAGACACGAAGGGCATGGATCTCGAGGCTCTTAGATTGCACTCGATTACGTACACTTCATCATCCTTAACTAAGAATTGAATATTGAACAGCCCCCTAATCCTAAGCGCCCTCGCTATCTGTGCGGCATAGGTCTTTAACTTCTCCTTCACTTGGTCCGATAGGCGCTGAGGAGGTATCACCATCGTGGCGTCGCCGGAGTGCACGCCCGCCCTCTCCAAGTGCTCTATTATGGCTCCAATTAGGACCCTCTCCCCGTCAGATACTCCGTCCACCTCCACCTCTAGGGCATCCTCTATGAACTTGCTTATTACAACAGGGTACTCCGGGCTTACCTTGGCGGCTCTAATTAAGTAGTCTCTGAGCTGCTCCTTGTCCCACGCCACCCTCATCGCCGCGCCGCTTAGGACGTACGAAGGCCTCACAAGCACTGGGTAGCCCACGCGCTTAGCAAACTCCTCGGCCTCCTCTATTGAGGTGAACTTATTCCACGGCGGCTGCGGTATGCTTAGCTCGTCGAGGAGCTTGCTAAACTTAGAGCGGTCCTCGGCCCTATCTACATCCTCCCCCGCCGTTCCCAATATCCTGACGCCGCGCGCTGCTAGCTTGGGCGCGAGGGTGTTTGGAATCTGCCCCCCTACGCAGGTAACTATGCCCATTGGGCTCTCCTTTTCGTAGATGTCTAAGACTCGCTCATACGTTAGCTCCTCAAAGTAGAGCTTGTCACTCATATCGTAGTCGGTGGACACGGTCTCCGGGTTGCAATTTATGACTATGACCTCATCTATCCCCAATTCCTTCAGCGACCACACCATATTCATCGTGGACCAATCAAACTCCACCGAGCTACCTATCCTATACGTCCCTGCCCCGAGGACTATTACCTTGCGCTTACCGGGCTCAAAGTCCACGTCGTCCTCCGACCCTCCGTAGGTAACGTAGAGGTAATTGGTTTTTGCGGGCCACTCGGCGGCCAGCGTGTCGATTTGCTTAACGACCGGCACTATTCCCAGCCTCTTCCTGAGCTCCCTAACCTCGTCCTCGCTGACCCCCCATAGATACGCTATTTGCTTGTCGGAGAAGCCCAGCCTCTTAGCCTCCCTCAGCACCTCCCTCATCTCGTCCTCGTCGGCGTCCTTAACCTCGCGGAGCCTCTGCTCCATCTTTAGTAAGTTCACTATCTTATTAATGAACCAGGGGTCTATGTTGGAGAGCCTGCTCACCTTGGCGACCGGCATCCCCATCCTCAGAGCCCTGACTACGTTGAAGAGGTGCTCGTCGGTCGTCGTGAGCAGGAGGTGCTCTATTTCCTCCAGTGACCCTGCCGGGGCCTCGTCAGGGTTGGCCACTAGCCCCAGCTTCCCCTTGTCCAGCATCCTTATAGCCTTCTGCAGCGCCTCCTCGAAGCACCTGCCAATGGCCATGACCTCCCCCACCGACTTCATCTGAGTACCTATGTTCCTCGTCGCCCTCTCGAACTTATCCAAGTCCCAGCGCGGCATCTTGACTACTACGTAGTCAAGGGAGGGCTCGAAGCAGGCTGTTGTGACCCCCGTGACCTTGTTAATTAACTCGGGGAGCCTGTAGCCCAACGCCAGCTTGGCGGCCATATAGGCCAGCGGGTAGCCGGTGGCTTTAGAGGCCAGGGCCGACGACCTCGAGAGCCTTGGGTTTATCTCGATGGCATAGTACCTCTCTGAGTTAGGGTCTAGTGCGAACTGAATGTTGCATTCTCCCACTATTTCGCAGGCCCTCACTGCCCTTATCGAGGCGGACCTCAAGAGGTGGTATTCCCTATTGGTTAGGGTTTGAGAGGGGGCGACGACCACGTTGTCTCCTGTGTGGACCCTCATTCCGTACACGTTCTCCATGTTGCATACCACTATGCAGTTGTCGTCATAGTCTCTCATCACCTCATACTCAATCTGCTTCCAATGTCCAACGTACTCCTCTATGAGTACCTGGCCTATCATGCTATTCGCTATACCGCGCTTAACTATCTCATCTAGCTCGTACTCATTGTGAGCTACCCCTGAGCCCCTACCACCTAAGTTATAGGCTACCCTCACCATGACTGGGTAGCCCAGCCTCTCTGCGACCCTCCTCGCCTCCTCTATAGAGTAGACGGCCTCGCTTCTAAGCGTCGGGACGCCAGCCTCGCTCATTACTTTGCAAAACAGCTCCCTATCCTCAGTCACTTCTATGCCGCGGAGCGAAGTACCTATGACCTTCACGTCATATTTTTCCAGTATGCCTAGCTTAGCCAGCTGAACCCCGCAGTTTAGTGCCGTCTGACCTCCGAAGCCTAAGAGTATGCTGTCCGGCCTCTCTTTCGCTATCACTTTCTCCACGAACTCTGGAGTGATTGGCACTAAGTACACCTTGTCCGCCATTAACGGGTCCGTCTGAATGGTGGCTATGTTGGGGTTGACCAGTATTACCTCGACCCCCTCCTCCTTTAGCGCCTTGATGGCTTGGGAGCCGCTGTAGTCGAACTCCCCGGCCTCGGCAATCTTGATGGCTCCGGAGCCCAAGATGAGCGTCTTCTTAATCCAATCCAACTTTGGCAAGTCAGCCACCCCTCACCATCCTTGAGAACACG
>JAWAOK010000029.1:0-14685 GCA_038894875.1 Candidatus Nezhaarchaeales archaeon | reverse complement strand
CGGGGACTTCGAGGGGCGCGTCTTAATACTCCCGCTAATCCTCGGGCTCCTGACCCTAGCTTACGTCCTATGCTATGCCCGCTGGGTGCTGAAGCTCGTCTCCTCCATAGACTGGCTCTCGGCGGCCTCCCATCAGGTCCTCTTCTTCGCAGCATCCCTATACCTCATGCTTAAGCCGAGTGGCGCGGGCCGCGCGAAGTTCACGCTCTCTTGCCTCTCAGCCGCCCTCTTACCCCTCCTCCTATTCCTCGCCGCGGCGAGGGGGCCCATCGCCCCCGGTGCGCCGACGCTACCGCTGCACTACATGGTCTACGCAGCGCCATTTATAATAGCCGCGCCCCTGGCGGCCGTGGGGTATGGGGAGGCCAAAAGGATGGGCAATGAGCGGGCAGTCCTCCCACTATTTTGGCTGGCCGTCATCCTAGGGCTCGAGAGCTACGCCATCTTTGGAGGCGACGGGGGCTTAGGGCTCACCCTAACTTACCGCGGGCTGGTGTTCCTGCTGCCGCCATTATTCGCCCTATGCTCCATCGGCGTCAACGGGCTGTCGAGGGGGGAGGGGGGTGCGAGGAAGCTAGCTAAGGCGTCGGCGGCAGCAGTCCTAGTGACGATCTTGGCACTAAATCTCTACGGCTTTCACGCAGCGGTACTCATGCAGGAGCGGTACGCAGGCTACTTCTGGCTCTATAGGGCCCCGGAGTATGGGGCTGGAGCGTGGCTCTCTAGCGTACACGATGGCAAGACCGTCGCTGGGGACGTAAAGTACGTCTATCTATTGAGGTACTACTTTGGCCTAGACTGTGACGAGCTCAGCGGCCTCCTCTTCCTATCTGGGAGGGGGAGGCTGGGGGCTGAGGCTCTAATAACGTACGACTTGATGGCGAGAAGCGGCTACGTCGTGTATGGAGGCTACAGCATTGATTTGCCGGAGGGGTGGATGGAGAGGGTCTACGACCTAAACGACATATACTCAAACGGCGTGGTGAATATCTACGTTCGCAAGTAGGCCGCGGACGACTGCAATAAGCTCAGGCGCGCCTGAGGCATGGGCTGGGGCCTTGGGAGGGGCGCCTTAGAGGCCCAGGGGGCTTACTCCATGAGGTGGGCGCTGCCTAAGACGCTTTTAAGTTCAGGCGCATTAAGAGCTACTTAATGTCGGCTCTGCTCTGCCATAAAGTATTCCTCAGGAGGAGCGATACGGCCCGCTCAATCCTCGCCATAGCGCTGCTCGTCGCCATGCTGACTTCTGCGAGCTCGATAGTCAGCTTCCTAAACGCTCAAGTGGAGAGCCTGGCGAGCCTTAGGTATCCCGCTGGAAGATACATCATCATGAGGGGCGACTCTGCTGGCGAGTGCGGGCTCGACATTCAATTACTAGATAGCCTCTCCTCGATTCAGTACCTCGACAGCATCATTGCGGAGAGCCTCTTCTGGTCGAGCGTTACCGCTGGCTCAACGCGCATAGAGGCCCCAGTAAGGGGCGTCAGCGACGTTGAGAAGTTTTTGAGCGCGAGGGGGGCCCGCTTGAGCGGCTCGGTTGCCAGAAGTGCGGGCGAGGCCGTGGTCGGCTGGATCGTTGCGGAGGCGTGCTCCATAGGCGTCGGGGAGGAGGTACTCCTAACGCGCGGCGCTAAGAGCGCTAGCGTCGTGGTCGTCGGCATCTTCAGGGCGCAGAGCGAGATAGACTCGGAGATAGTGGTGCCGATGGAGGCGGCGCTCAACCTAGCGGGGGGATGCGTGTCGCTCATAGAGTTCTCGCTGAGGGGGGGCGCGAGTGCAGAGGGGGCCTTGGCCGAGTTGTCGATGGCGCTGCCGGAGGGCGCTAGGATAGTTCAGGCTCAGCAGCCAGTATTGTTCGCCCAGCAGGTTAATGCCCAGCTGCTCAACTTCCTCAGCTTCTGGTCGCTCGTCGTATGTGCCGTGGTCGCCTCAGCCTCGTACGTCATTGCGGCTAGGCTAGTGGAGGAGTCTAGCTACGAGATCCTCATGCTTAGGGCCCTGGGCGTTGGAAGGGCCAGGCTCTTCGCCCTCATAATGCTCTACATCGCGACCGTAGCAGCCCTGGGCTCCATTCTCGGGATGTCCATCGGGCTCGCTGGAGTGCAAGTGACCTCGACAGTGCTGTCGTGGCTAACTCCGAGCATGAGGATAACGCCAATGCTTGAGCTACGGCAGGTCGCGTGGATTCTATCTGCTACGCTGCTTTCATCAACTATTGGGTGCCTCGCGCCAGCCTACGGGGCGACGAAGGTCAGGTATACTGAAAAGCTGCTATAGGTGCTTGGCTTGGGCCCGCTACCCTTCAGGTACTTGCGTTGGAGGAGAGTTCTGGCGTTTGTGGCGGTCCTGACGCTCTCGCTGGCGCTCTCCTCAATAACCGCCCTTAGCCTCACGAGCTTCTATAGTGGGATGAGCTCATACGCAGGCGGGGGGAAGGACGTAGTAGTGCTCTACGACGCCAAGAGCCGCACGCCCTTCACTGGGCTCGTGCCAGCGCTCCTTGCAGATAGGGTCGCGGCGGTGAGCGGGGTTTTAGCTTGCAGCCCAGAGGTATTGGCTCCCTGTATCGTCAAGGGGGAGGCGGTCTTCCTAAGGGGCGTGCTTCTAGGGGACTTCCTAAAGGTGAGCGACGTAAGCGTAATTGACGGGGAGGCGTTCGGCGCCGGGGACGTAAACTCCGTAATTATTGGTAGGAGGGCCTCTGAGAGGATAGGCGCTGGGGTCGGCGACGAGATCCTAGTTATAGGCGTGCTCTCTCCAGCATGCTTCACGCTCCGAGTTAAGGGGATATTTAGGTCGGATGGCCCCCTAGAGGATGAGATAATAGCCCCGCTTCACGTTGGGCAGTGGCTCCGAGGCTCGGGGTACGGCTACGTGACGATAATTAGGGCTAAGGTGTGCGGCGCTAACGTCCTGGAGGCAATCCTAGGGTCTATTGCCGAGGGGGGCGCGAATTCAGGCCGCGCCGAGGGGCAGGGCTCGCCTGGAGGGGGGCCCTCGGGGCATGCGGCGCCACAGTGGGCCAACGTACGCTTTAGGGCGGAGGACGTAGGCATTAGAGGGGCTGAGGAGTTCGTGAAGGACTACATGGAGAGGTATGGCGTAACTAGGGAGTCCATCTTAGTCCTATCGGTAGCAACCATAGTCTTCTCAGGAGCGACGATCCTGCTCGCGACGGAGACCTTGATATCCCAGCACGGAGGCGAGATAGAAGTCTTAAGGTCTCTAGGGGCTTCAAGGAAACTCTTAAGAAGGGACGTCGCGCTCAAGCTCCTCCCGGCATTTCTACTGGCAACGGCCTTAGGCTTAGGCATAGCAGTAGCCTTGCTGAGCTTGGCGCTTGAGGGGGGCTTGCTCCAGGTCTTGTTCCATAGCGCCCGGCTGCAGGTAGACGCCTCCGCCCTAACGCTAACTGCACTTGCCGCCCTGGCCGTAGTCATCGTAAGCGCTTGGAGGTGCGTTAAGTGAGCTCCGCGCCGGGCGAGGGCCTAATAGAACTACTCAATGTCAGCAAGAGCTACGGCCCAACTCAAGTGCTGAAGGGCATAACCCTCAGAGTTCAGAAGGGGGACTTCATATCAATAAGGGGTAAGTCCGGCGCCGGGAAGACGACGCTACTTAAGATAATGGGCCTACTAGAGAAGCCAGATAGCGGTGAAGTCTGGGTCTTTGGAAGGAGTGCAAACACAGTAAGTGATGACGAGGTGTCCAGGATCCGGGTCCACAACATAGGCTTTGTATTCCAGTTCTTCAACCTCATACCGTCGCTCACAGCGCTCGAAAACCTAGAACTGCCACTAGCGCTAGCTGGAGTGAGCAAGGGGGAAAGGAGGAGGAGGGCCCTCGAGCTCCTAAAGCACTTCGGCTTAGAGGGCGTAGCGAACAAGTTTCCAGCAATGTTGAGCGGGGGTGAGAGGCAGCGAGTAGCTATAATGCGGGCGCTCGTCAATAACCCAAAGGTAATCCTTGCAGACGAGCCGACCTCGAGCCTAGATGACGAGAACTCGGAGATATTAATGGAGCTACTGAAGGAGGTAAATGAGGAGAGGGGTGTGGCCATAGTGCTGACGACGACGGACCTATATGGGGAGCTACCAACAAAAAGGGATTACATGTTAAGGGATGGGCGCTTAATTGAGCGCCGGCGCAAGTGACTTAAAGGTCCTGGCCCTCGCTGAGGCCTCTACAACATTATATCAAATTAGCAGATCGCCCATCTCAACATCACTGATGCCTCAGCCTCCCCCGAGGGGCCCCAGCCTAGGGCTCAGGCCCTCAGTACTATGGAGGGGCCGCTGCCCTCACTGACTTTGGCGGAGTGGTAATGACGCAGCCCGCGTAGGGGCAGAGGCCGGTGGAGGGGGGCTACGACCTCTCGACACATGCAGGTAGAGGGGGCGGGGCCGAGGGCTAAAGGCGGCCGCAGGAGGCGAAGAGGGGCGCGGCCCTCCGACTATCAGCAGGATGGAGGCCGCCGAACGAGGCGCCGTGCTCGCGTACGTATGCTTAAAGGCGCCGTCGAAAGTTTTAAAGGGGCGTGGGCTACTGAGCCCCTTGGACGATGGAGCTAGTATGAGGGTTCGCGCAAGGGGTACGGGCTCTTTTGAGGGTTGACGTCGTCCTACTCACTAAGAATAGCCTCAAGCCCTGCCTGCCCGAATGCGTTAAGTCGATTTACGACAACGTCCCCGTCAATAGGCTCATAGTCGTCGACGGCGGCAGCACGGACGGGACCTTGGAGTTCCTAGAGAAGTTGCCCAACGTTGAGATAATTGACGACTCTGGGGGAAATAGGGCCACCGCCAGGCAGAAGGGCATTGAGGCAGTTGAGACGGAGTGGCACCTCCACGTCGACTCTGACGTAATACTGTGTAAGGACTGGTTCGCGAGGGCGGCAAAGCACATTCAAGACGGCGTCGGCGCAATTTGGGGGGTCGCTGTCCCGATCGAGCCGCACACCTTCAACATCGTCTACGCGATGAGTAAACTCTACCGCATGTCTATAAGGGACGTGCTCGTCAAGCAGATGCGGAGCGAGAGGTGCATGACGCACGACACGCTCTTCAGGACGGAGCCGCTAAGGGACATTAAGATACCTAGAGACCTACACATCTGGGAGGACGACTACATCGGGAGGTGGGTGATCAAGAAGGGCTACAGATTCCTGAAGGTGAAGGACCCATACTGCCTACATAACGTGTCCGAGAAGGGGCTGGACTCGATCGTCCTGAACGGCTACTTGCTGCACAAGTACCGCATTTGGAGCCTTAGGGCAGTCCTAATGCGCTTTATACTAACTGTACCTAAATGTGCTTGGATATATGCCGTGACGAGAGATCTCGAGGCGGCGAGGAGGCAAGCACTAACTTACGTACTGACGATGAAGGGGTGGCTGGCCTATGGCTAATCCTGCGCACTTACTTGCCTAACCTGCGGGCGCAAGAAAGCTCCAGCGCTTAGTGCTGGGCCGCGAGGCTAGCGCTGGGGTGTCGTAGGGCGATGGCTGAGTTGCTCCGATCACGGGGGCTTGACGTGCTTAAGCTTCTCGCTCGCCAGCTCCCCGCCCACTCCCCAGCACTCCTTAGGGACCTCGTGAATGACCACCTCCACCGCCTCCGCGGGCACGCCGACCTCAGTGAATACCTTAGTGATCCCAGCTACCACCCTCCTCTTAGCCTCGCTCGAAAAGCCGGACCAGACGTACACGTGGACGATGGGCACGCAGAGAGGAGCTGCAGGAGTGCTAATAAGCTTTGCAATAGCTACGCGCGCTCAAGCCCCTTGCCCAGGCCCCTCTTCCACATTGGGGGGTAGGTGCCCGGCTCCATGATCACCCTCTTAGTAGTGGCTACTATCCCGTGCTCGCTCTCGAGGATCTCGTCGGCTGAGAGGTTCGCTACGGCCAGCGCGACCAGCTCGTCCTTCTGCGTCACTATGGCTACGAGCGACCCCCTCTTTATGTCGTCCGTCAGCCTAAGCACCCCGGGGGCGGCCAGGCAGGCTCCGTGGCATATTGCGTCCACTGCCGAGTCCCTTATGTAAATCTTGGGGAGCTCCTCGACGACCCTCTCCATGGGCTGGACGACCCTGCGGATCCACGACTCGTCCTTAGTCTCCACCCAGTGGTCGTAGGCGTCCTTGAGCTCGTGGAGCGTCACTAGCGTGTCGTCCTCCTTAAACACGCCGCTCTTAATCCTCCTAAGCTCCCTCATGTGGGCCCCGACCCCTAGGACTAGGCCCACGTCGTGGCAGAGCTTCCTCACGTAGGTCCCAGCCTCGCAACTGACCTTAAACAGTACGTACCTCCCCTCTACCTCCAAGACCTCTATCCCGTAGACCCTCCTCACCCTCAGCCTGCGCTTAACTGAGGCCTTTAGGGGGGGCCTCTGGTAGATGGGGCCCACGAACTCGTTGAGCACCTCAATGACCTCCGCCTCCTCCACTGGGCCGTGGAGCTGCATGACGCACACGTACTCCTTGGGGAACCTAGACATGAGCCACAGTAGCTTCCTCGCCTTGCCCAGCGCTATGGGGAGGACGCCCGTTACTTTGGGGTTTCCCCGCCACTTAGGGCTCTAGGGTCCCGCCGTGCCCGGCCCGCTTAACGCCAAGTATCTTCTTGACCCACGCCGTGACCTCGTGGCTAGTCGGGCCCGGGGGCTTGTCGAGGTTGATTACCCCCTTCTCTAAGTGCTCCTGGAGGGGCCTCTCCTCCGGGCGCCTCCCGTACTCCCAAGAGGTGGCCTCTTCATCCTTAACCAAGATCCGCGGCTGCATACATTAATTTACCTTACGAGGCTCTTGAAAAACCTACTTACGGCGGCCCCGCCCCCTTCGCGACCCCTACCTCTGCCGGCCTCACCCTAGTCCTCATGAAGTCTAGCATCCCCTCCGCCTCCAGGGCTTTTCTTACCTCTTCGTCAGACGCCCCTCGCTGGATCTTGAGTACGCGCTCCAGCGGCATGAGGTGCCCAATGTTGGCCCTCCTACGCTTGACGCCCGAGACGTCCTTAGGGCCAGTAACTAGTACGAAGTTCTCGTCTATCAAGTCCACTATGACGCACTTCAGCCCAGCCTCGCGCCCAGCGGTCTTTACGCAGACCCTGCCGACCTCTATCGCTGGCAAGGCTGGCCCCGAGCGATTGAGGGGCGGGGCTTTAAAACTTAACCTTAGTTACGCTGGCGAGCTCGGCCGAGCTCCGAGGCCGAGCGCTGAGGCTCGGGGAGGGCCGCCTTCGCTAAGGAGGTGAGCGCTGAGACGAGCTCCTCCTTGCTCCACTTGGCCGTGTTTATGACTATGTCGAAGCAGGATAGGTCGCTGACGTCGAGGCCGTAGAGCTTGAGGTACCTCCTGCGGTTGCTCTCCTCCCTCTTACTCAGCTGCTCCATGGCCTCCCTCACAGAGATGCCGTCTCGCTCAGCCACCCTGGCCGCCCTAACCTCCAGGGGCGCCGTGAGGAAGATCTTAAGGTCGGCCACCCGGCTCAGGAGCCAGCCTGAAAGGTGGCCGTCTACCACCACCCCTCCCTCCAGGGCCGCCTCGTAGGCCCTCGAGTCCACCTCCAGGTCCATGGACGCGTCCCGCTCAGCCAGCAGGTGCGCCTCCACCAACCCCACCCCCCTGGACTTAGACAGGGACCTAAAGACCTCCCCCATGGATAGGTAGCGCAGCCCCAGCCCCTCGGCCAGCGCCTTAGCCAGCGTGGACTTGCCGGCCCCCGGCAAGCCGCTGACGGCTATGACCGGCCTCCTCACCCTCGCGCCTCCAGGACGGCTCTCTGGAGGCCGAGCCTTAGGCAGGCGTGGCAGAGGTAGCCCCCGTAGGGCCTCGTGGGCCTCCTCGAGCTCTTCGCCAGCCCCCTGAGCTCGTGCGGCAGGAGGCGCGGCACTCCGCCAAGTAGCGAGCCGCACCAAGCGCACCTAGCTGGCCCCGGCCTCTCGCGCTTGTAGTGAACGCTGGCCCCACCTCCAGGCAGCCTGACGCGGACCCTCTTCCTAGACCTGGTCCTAAGCGCAGGCCTGGGCAGGGGGCACCACCGCGACGCAGAGGCCGCGGCTAGGCTAAATATAATTTGTCGCGCTCAGTCAGTCGATGCGTACGAAAGACCGAACAGGCGCTGGAACACGGGGACTAGGCCGCCGTTGACAATGAAGTACCAGAACCAGAAGGGGAGGCCTTGGTCCAGTAGGGGGAAGTAGACCACGCTGCCCTGGAAGACGCTGTAGAGGACTAAGAATATTATCCAAAACGGTATGATGTAGATTAGCATGGGCTTCGTCGTCCTCGCCGTTATCTCTGCGCTCAGCTTATTGATGTAGGCCTGCCTCTTCATCAGCTTAGCCATGAGCTTGTGGTCCCCAGTGCGCTTAGCCCTAAGGAAGTCCCTCCTCCACTCCGCCACCTCTCGGTAGTGCTCAGCGAGCTCCCTCACATTCACCATGGCCCGCTGGATCCCGAAGTGCACTAGCGTTAGGGCGACGCACACAGCGACTACTGTCACAGCCGACAGGGGCGGGTCGGCCCAGGGGCCCAGGGCCTGCCTAATCTGCAGGCCCACGTTAGCCAGCTGCTCAAGCATCAACCACGACCTCCACGGGCCCCTTTAAGCATTACTTCTCCCCCAAAACCTTCTCAAGCAGCGGGTACATCTCCGCCGCCCTCTCCCGCGCCATTATCTGATAGTATTGATAGAGTATGGAGACGCTCAGCAGTATGCCCGTGCCGCCGCCTATGGCCCCGAGGAGGTCGGCGAATACGGCCAGCAGGCCTATGAGGAGGCCGCTGAGGACGGTCAGGACGAAGATGTAGCGCTGGAGGAGCCTCTCTAATACCTTGGGGGATTGCCGAAAGCCGGGGACCTGGAGCCCCGCCTTGAGCAGGCTCTCGGCCTGGTCCCTGGCCGACATCCCAGAGACTGCCACCCATAGGTAGGCGAATAGAACGCAAAGTGCGCATAGGAGCACGGCGTAGACGACCACATGCAGCACCCCGCCTGGGCTACTGAGGGAGCCCAGCCCCCTCGGCGGCGAGAGGAAGTGCACTAGCCCCCCGGTGGGGACGGGCCCTCGATCTGTCATGTTGAAGGTGCCCAGGACGTTTAATATGGGGTTGGAGTTGTCTGCATTCCACTTAGACCACACCATCTGGGCGAAGAGCTGGAGGTTGGCGTAGAGGGCGCCTGCAAATATTATCGGTATGACTGAGACGTAGAGGAGCTTCAGTGGCACGCTGGCCTTAAGCCCCCTGTACTTGGCAAAGGACACCGGCACCTCCACCCTCATGGTCTCAAAGTATAGGACGATGAGGAGCACAGCCACCATGGCGATGAGGCCGGTCACGTCGGGCAGGGGGTAGCGGTTGAAGGCCCTTAGCGCATCCCCCATCATGATGGAGTGGATGAGGGCTGGGATGGCCCCCAAGGGCTCGCCCCCGCGCTCAGGGACTGGGATGGGGGAGAATATGCCCCAGAACACTTGCTGAGCCACGCTGCCGAGTATGAAGAGGCTGACGCCGCTGCCCAGCCCCCAGCCGGACTGGACGAGCTCATCGAGCTGCATTATTATTACTCCGGCGGCTAGGAGCTGGAGGAAGATCGCCACCTGGCCCTTCAAGGTGAGGGGGCCGAAGAAGCCAGCCGCTATAAACGCCGCCGCCTCTACTGCCGTGATCACTACCGTTAGTAGCTTCTGGGCGCCAGTGAATAGGGCGCGCTGGCGAGGGTCGGACATGTCCACCTCAATGAGCTTAGAGCCCACGAGGATCTGTAGCACTATGCCGGCGGTGACTATCGGGCCGATCCCGAGCTGAGTGAGGAAGCCGCTACGGGCTGCGAAGATTATGTTCATGAAGAGGAACTCAGCCATCATGTGGCTCTCGGCTATGCCGTAGAGGGGGATGTGGGACATTACTAAGTAGGCAGTCAGGGCGAGGAAGGACCAGAGGATCTTCCCCCTGAGGCTGACTCTACGCTTGGGCCTACTGACCCCTGGAATGAGCCTCAGGACTGGCTCGAGGAGCTCTAGGGCCCTCGACATCGCTTAGCCAACGCCAGCCTCGGCCTCTACCCTTATCGCCCGTCCGCCGGCCCCCTCTATCTTCCTCACTGCCCCCTCGGTGAAGGAGTGCGCCTTGACTATTATTGGCCTGCCGACCTTCCCCCTGCCGAGCACCTTAAAGAAGCCTAGCTTAGGGCCGTCGAGGAGGGGGAGGCCGTCTACGAGCTCTAGCTCGCCCCGCTCCTCAAGCTCAGAGGCCAGCTCCTCAAGCTCCCCCACGTTAATGAATGGCAGCCTCCAAGTCACCTCAGGGGGGCGCTTAAAGCCGTGCTTGCCGAAGTAGTCCCTGGCGTACTTCATCACCCAGGTCCACTTATGCTTATGCATGCCGGCACGCCCCCTGCCCCCCCTGCCCCCACTCTTACGGTGCTGTCCCACCCTGCCCCAGCCGCAGGTCCTTGTCCCTCGGTACTTCCGAGAGGCCTTCTTGGGCCGAGGAATGTACATGGCTGGCCTCAGCCTATCATGCCGTTGTTTACTCTACTACTATCCTCTTGCCCTTCTCCTTGCCCTTCTCCAGCTTCTCGAGCTTAACCTCTAGCACCCCATTCTTATACGAGGCCTTAGCGCTCTCCGGCTTTACGCGGGCGGGCAGCCTGACCTCCTTGTAATACTTGCGCTGGGGCGTATCGACGGAGATAACGAGCTCGTCCTCAGTGGCATTCAACTTGATGTCGTCCTTATTGACCCCCGGCAGCTCAGCGTAGACCTTGATGTAGTCCCCCTCGTCCATTACGTCTACGAGGGGCTCGGTCTCCTCCTGTATTATTGGGCCGCGCGGGCTCGGCCTAATGTTGCCGAACTCACGCACTACTGGCTTCCCGTCCGGGCCTATCGTCACGCTAAAGCCGTAGACGAAGGGCCCCTGCTCCATGCCGGCCGGGAGCCTAGCGAAGCTCTGCTCGAAGACCCTGGACATCATCTCCTCCATGCGCTCAAACTCCCGCTCTATTTCATCGAATATGTCGAACCACCAGCGCCTCCTCCTCCTGCTACTCCATGAGTTAGACACCAAGCGCCACCGCTGAGTGCGAGCCTTGCTTATTTGTAAACTTAACGCAATCGAGCCCGGCCCAAGCCCCAGCGGGGGCGGGGCCTCGCTTTAGAGCCCCTCGCATAATGTCGGCAGTTTGTAATTAGCGGGCTGGCGGGCGGCTGTCGGAGCAAAGCTTAAAGAAGGGCGCGAGCAAGATCGCCATAGCGGCCGTGGTCTAGTCTGGTCTAGGACTCTGGCCTCCCGACGGCTTGGGGGTTAGCCAGAAATCCCGGGTTCAAATCCCGGCGGCCGCATTGCACTACCCCCCCGCCTCGCCTCTCGAAAGGCGGCTGCCTCAGTGTGCCGTGAGTGGGCCGGCCCGGACTCGAACCGGGGACCTGCCGCGCGTCAGGCGGCTATTAGGGCTGAGCCATCCTAGCCAGCTAGACGACCGGCCCTGGAGAGCCTAGGGATCGCGTTTAATAAGCATTGCCGTATACAATAAATATATAGAGACGAATAGCGCGTGGGCGCGCCGAGGCCAAGCTGCAGGTGGCTCGAGGGAAAAATGAGGGCTCTCTTTAAGAGGGCTTGCCTTAACTGCGGGGGGGACGTAGACGACGGTAGGCTTCTCTTGGGGCTGCCCTGCAGGCGCTGCCTTAGCGACGAGGAGGTTGAGCTCATAATCAAGGGGGCCGAGGGTAAGATCCCCGTCGAGGCCGTCGCGGAGGCCCTAGAGAAGAAGGGCCTCTTAAAGGGCCTCAAGCGAGTGCTCGCGGCCCGCTCGAGCCTCAGGGAGTTCGAGTCCTTCTTCGAAAAGGTCTTGGGCGTGTCGTTGTGGAGCTCCCAGCGAACCTGGGCTAGGCGCGTGTTGCTGCGCAAAAGCTTCGCCATAGTAGCCCCCACAGGGGTTGGCAAGACTGTCTTCGGCCTAGCGATGGCAGCCTTCCTGGCCTCCAAAGGGTGGAAGTGCTACGTAATCTCTCCAACTACCTTGCTGGTTGAGCAGGCCAGGGGCTGGCTCAATAAAATAATTTCGGCCGCGGGGCTCGGAGTGAGGCTAGCGTACTACTCAACAGCGCTCCACAAGGCTGAGCGCGAGGAGGAGCTCAGTAAGATTAAGGCGCAGAACTTTGACATATTAGTAACGACGTCCAGCTTTCTGGCCAGGAACTTCGAGCTGCTCAAGCGCAGCAAGTTCAGGTTCATATTCGTCGACGACGTGGACGCAGTGCTAAAGTCCTCCAAGAACATCGATAGGATACTGGTCCTCCTAGGCTTCAAGCAAGAGGAGGTTGAGGAGTGCCTCAGTCTCATCAAGCTAAGGGCCGAGGTCGCTAGGCTGACGAAGCTAGCGAGGGCGGGGAGGGAGCACGGCGACGTAAGCGAGCTGCTGGAGCGGGCTCGGGGCGAGCTCGATGAGCTGGGCCGGCGGGTGGCTGACGTCGTCAAGCGCAAGGCTGGGCGGGGGGTCTTAGTGGTCTCGACTGCCACGGGCAGGCCCAGGGGTCTGAGGGTAAAGCTGTTCAGAGAGCTCCTGGGCTTCGAAGTGGGGTCTAGGTCTGAGGCCATTAGGAACGTGGAGGACGTCTTCGTTACGCCCGGCCGCACGGTCGAGGAGGAAGTCGTGAACTTAGTGAGGAGGCTGGGGGGAGGGGGCCTAGTTTTTGTGCCGTTGGACAAGGGGGTGGAATACGCCTCCAAGCTCACGGAGCTCCTCAACGCCTCCGGCGTCAGGGCGGAGCTCGTGTACTCTAAGGGCAGGAGGGAGGTCGTTGAGGCCTTCGTCAGGAGGGAGGTCGACGTGCTAGTGGGAGTGGCCAGCTACTACGGGCTCTTGGTTAGGGGGATAGACGTCCCCGAGCGAATACGCTACGCCATATTTGCAGGGGTGCCGAAGATGAAGTTCACCCTCGAGCTGAGGGAGGCCTACCCCTCGAGGATGCTCCAGCTACTCATCGAGTTGAGGGAGGCCCTACCCCAAGAGGAGCAGGCAGCGGCCCTCAGGCTGATAGGCAGGGTCAGGAGGCTGCTTTGGAGGCTCACGCCAGCTAGCTTTGAGGAGCTGAAGAAGGTGCTTAGCGAAGGCGGGGAGCCCCCGCGCTGGCTGGCGTCAGCGTACTCAACGATAAGGGAGGCCGCGGACTTCGTCATTAAGGCCCTCTCCAGGAGCGAGGTTAGGGAGGCCCTCAAGAAGGCCACTCACTTAGTCCTCGAGGAGGAGGGGGGCAAGCTTAAGGTAACGGTCCCCGACGTGCCCACTTACATCCAGGCCTCGGGCAGGACCTCGAGGATGTACGCGGGCGGTGTGTCCAAGGGCCTCTCGATAGTCGTAATAGACGATGAGAGGGTGTTTGCGGGCCTAGTTAGGCAATCGAAGTGGCTAATTGATGAGGTTAAGTGGAGGCCCCTCGCCGAGGTCGAGCTAGAGAGGTTAATCGAGGAGGTGGACGCAGATAGGGAGCGCATAAGGAGGCTCAGGAGCGGAGAGGTCGCCGCCGAGGGCTTCGACCCAGTTAAGTCTGTGCTGCTCATTGTCGAGTCCCCGACGAAGGCAAAGACCATAGCGAGCTTCTTCGGGAGACCGTCAGTTAGGAGGGTAGGGGGGCTGGCCGTCTACGAGGTGGGGACGGGCAAGTACGTACTTAGCGTAGTCGCAACGAAGGGACACGTAACTGACCTAGTCACTAGGGCCAGGGGCAGCATCTACGGCATTAAGCAGCTGGACGGCCGCTTCGTACCCATCTACGACAGCATTAAGCGCTGCCTCAGCTGCGGCGAGCAGTTCGTGGGGCTAAGGGAGTGTCCGTCGCCTGGCTGCGAGAGCACTAAAGTGAGTGACTCGCGGGACTTAATCGCCGCCCTACGCTCGCTAGCCCTAGAGTTCGACTACGTCTACTTAGGCACTGACCCAGACACTGAGGGGGAGAAGATAAGCTGGGACGTGGCGTGCCTGCTGGGCTCCTTCTCAGGCACCCTCAAGAGGATAGAGTTTCACGAAGTCACGAGGCCAGCTCTCCAGCGCGCACTAGAGGCCCCTAGGGAGCTCAACGAGGCCCTCATCGAAGCCAATATAGTGAGGCGGATTGAGGATAGGTGGATAGGCTTCGAGCTGAGCAGGCGCCTCTGGAGGAAGTTTAAAGTACATACACTATCGGCGGGGAGGGTCCAGACGCCGGTGCTCGGGTGGGTGGTCAAGCGCTTCGAGGAACATAAGAGGAGCCGCAGGACGGTGTACAGCCTCGTCCTCAGCAACGGCTTCAGGCTCAGGCTTGAGGACGTGCCAGCTGAGCTCAGTAAGCGTGAGGTGGTGAAGAGGCTGAAGGGGGCGACGTGCAGGGCCCTGAAGCTAGAGGAGGGCGTCGAGGAGGTCGCCCCTCCCCCTCCCTTCACCACTGACTCCCTACTGAGGGAGGCCTCAGCAGTGCTTAAAATTGGAGCGGCTGAGGCCATGGCGCTGGCCCAGGACCTCTTCGAGCTGGGCCTCATAACGTACCACCGCACTGACAGCACGCGCGTGTCGGCGACCGGACGCCAGATCGCGCTGGAGTACATTAGGGAGAGGTATGGAGAGGCGCTCTATCAAGCGAGGGAGTGGGCTAGTGAGGGGGCGCACGAGTGCATTAGACCGACGAGACCGCTAGATGTGGACC
>JAWAOK010000028.1:0-15657 GCA_038894875.1 Candidatus Nezhaarchaeales archaeon | reverse complement strand
GGTACTACATACTGTTCTTAGGCTTCGAGGCCGGCATGCTGGGCTGCCTCTACACGGGGGACTTCTTCAACCTGTTCGTAATGCTCGAAGTCATGTCCGTCTCGGCCTACGGCCTAGTCGCGTTTAGGCGCGACACCTACGAGGCCGTGGAGGCCGCGATGAAGTACGCCATAGTGGGCTCAACGGCAACTACCATCTACTTCATAGCGATCGCCTTTGGCTACGGCTCCTTCGGCACCTTAAACATGGCTGACCTGGCCTCTAAGGTGCATGGGGGCCCAGCCTTCCCGGTTACTGGAGGCAGGCCTCCCCACGCGGGCTGGACGCTCGGCGCGGGCGTGTTCATGGCCTTAATGTTCTGGGCCTTCTCCCTGAAGGCCGCGATAGCCCCAAACCACTTCTGGCTGCCCGACGCCCACCCGGCCGCGCCCTCCCCCATCTCAGCCCTCCTCTCTGGGGTTATGGTGAAGGTGGCCGTCTACGTCTTAATTAGGTTCTTCTACACCATACTTAGGGGGGCTGGGGAGCTCGCAATAGTGACGACATCGCTCAGTGCAGCGGCCCTGATCCTCGGCGCGGCCACGTCCCTCCTCGGGGCCCTCATGTTGATCGTCCAGAGGGACATCAAGCGCCTAATAGCCTACGGCACGATCCTAAACGTAGGGTACATATCCATGGGCATAGGCCTGGGGCTGCAGCCCCAGGCCTCGCTCACGGGCCTAGTGGCTGCGATATTTCACATTATTAACCACGGCGTGGCCAAGGCCCTCCTCTTCCTCTGCGCCGGGGCCCTCATCCATGCGGTCGGGGCCCGGAGCCTTGACGACTTGGCTGGAGTGGGTAGGCGCATGCCCTGGACCTCCGCGTCCCTCATCATTGGGGCCTTGGCGCTAAGCGGCGTGCCGCCCCTGAGCTGCTTCATGAGCAAGCTCCTCCTCCTGCAGGCTTTCCTCGAGACCGGCTGGCTCCTCCCAGCCGTAGTGATAGTCGTACTTACCAGCGCCCTCTCGCTCCTGGGGTACCTGAAGGTGGTCTACAACGTGTACTTCAGGGCCCCCGCGAGGGAGGTCGAGGCCCACGAGGCCCCGGCCCCCATGCTCATCCCCATCTTAATCCTGGCCTCGCTATGCATCTTACTGGGGGTCCTGTCCCCGTGGGTCATCGATTGGCTGATTAAGCCCGCCGCCCTCTCGGCCGCCGACTCCAGCGGCTTTATTAGCGCCGCCCTCGAAATAGCCAAACTGCTCGGCGGTGGTGGGGCTTGACGTCCCTGCTGCTAGAGTCCTTAAAGGCCTCCTTCTGCATGCTCGTCACGGCCCTGGCCCTCTACTCAGTCTACCTCTACGCTAGGGCCAAGTCCCCCAGGAGGCCCGTGGGGGATAAGCTGAGCATCTACGCCTGCGGCGAGAGCTACTCAGAGCGCAGGGCCAGCGTGGCCGACGTCAACCTATTCGCGGCGGTCTGGAGGGACGTCTTCAGGAGCATGTACGCCAAGCTTAGGGAGGGAGTCCACACTGGAGTGCTGAGCGACTGGATGGCCTGGATGCTACTGCTCTTGGTCGTAGCCCTCGCGTCCCTCGTGGCCGGTGGCTTCCCATGGGCGAGCTAGCGCTCCTCCTCTTCGAGGCCCTCGTCTACCCCGGGCTACTGTTCACCCTGGCAGCGGCCCTGGCCACCCAGTGGTACGCGAGGAAGCTGTACGCACGCATGCAGAGTAGGGTCGGCCCCCTGCACACTGGCCCCTCCGGCCTCCTACAGCCCCTCGCCGACCTCATTAAGCTCATGGCCAAGGAGGACGTGGCCGTGAGGGGGTCCAGCGACCGCTTAGTGGCCGGGCTGCTAGTGATCGCCATCGGCTCGCTCACGGCCCTCCTACTAATGACTCCGCTGACCCACCCGGTCAGGGCCCTCTTCAATAGCTTCGCAGTCATTAGCGCGGACTTCGACGTCGCGCTGGCCATCTACCTACTCGTGTGGCCGACGGCCTCGCTAGCGCTAATAGGCTTCATGAGCCCCAGCCCCTTCAGCATTCTGGGCAGCTCCAGGCTGCTCTCCATCGCCATAGCCTATGAGGTGTCCTTCGCCCTATCTTTGCTCACTCCGGTCGCGATGGCCTCCCTCCTAAGGGCCCCCCAGCTCTCCATCTACGCCACCTCCCTGGCCTCCTGGGGGCTGTGGGCCAACCCCATCACCGCCGCCCCCATGGCGATCAGCCTCGTCACGGCGCTCATCTCGCTTCAGTGCAAGCTAATGGAGAAGCCCTTCGACATACCGGAGGCCGAGACCGAGATCGTGGCCGGCCCCTTCACTGAGTATAGCGGGCCGAAGCTGGCGCTGATCACCCTCCTCCACGACGTGGAGCTCTTCGCCGGCTCCGCACTCATAGCCTTCGTCTTCCTAGGCGGCCCCCAGCCGTTCACTCAGGCCTGGTGGAGCGGCCCGCTGACCCTCCTCATTAAGTACCTAGCAGTAGTGCTCGTACTGACCTCAATCAAGGCCGCTGTCGCTAGGCTCAGGGTGGACCAGGCGCTCCTGCTCTTCTGGCGCTACGTCCTGCCGCTGTCGCTGGCCTCTCTCGTGGCGGCGACTGCCCTGGCCCCCCTCGCCCTCGCGTAGGCCCTAGCGGGGAGAGGCTTTTACTTGCCCGGGGCCCGTCCTAGCTGAGGCTTGCTCGCTAAGCTCCTACTGTCCCTCCTAGACTCGGGCCCAGCTACTTTCGACGAGCTCTCGCTCAGGCTCAAGTCCCCCCGCGAGGAGCTGGCTGATGGGCTGGCCAGGCTAGAGAGGGCCGGGCTGATCGTAGTTGAGGGGGGTGCAATTAAGCCGCTCAGTAGGGCCCTGCTGGCCGCCGAGGCCATTAGGGCCGGGGCCAGCCTCCTGGAGCTCGCTCCTAAACTGAGCTGGAGGGACTTCGAGGCCCTGTGCTCTAAGGCCTTCGAGGCCCACGGCTACAGAGTGGCTACGTCCCTCAGGTTTAGGTCGGCTGGGAGGCTCTACGAAGTAGACGTAGCGGCTAGTAGGGGAGGGGTCTTAGTGGCCGTAGACTGCAAGAGCTGGAGGTTGAGGGCGGGCAAGGCGCCCCAGCTTAGGAGGGCGGTGGACCGCCACTTGGAGAGGGCCGAGGCCCTCGCCGGCGCGCTGCCGGGCCTCCGCCACAGGCTAGGCCTGCCTGAGGGGGTCGAGGTGCTGATCGTCCCCTGCCTAGTGACCCTACTCGAGGAGTCCGTCGTCCTGTACCGAGGAGTCCCCGTCGTCCCCACGCTCAAGCTAAACTCCTTCATCCAAGAGCTCCACTCCCACTTAGACTCCCTGACCGTACTCAGGTCGCCGCCGTAGGCGCTGGCGCGCAGTCAGCCGCTAGGGCGGCTGACTGAAGCCCACGTAGCCAAAATTTTTATGGGGGGAGGGGGCGGCCCGGGCGGGGGCCCTCCTTGTTCATAGCTGTAATTCACGACTCGTATAATCCAGACTGGCCCTGCCAGGAGATACTGAAGGAGTTAGGCAGGAGGGGGGTTAGGCACGAACTCATAAAGATCTCCCGCATCTCCTCCATGATCGGAGGGAGGCCGCGCTTCTCTATAGGCTCCAGGGGCCTGGACGACCTCGACGGCGCCTTCGTCAGGTCGCTGGGCTCGATCGTGAACACGGAGCAGATGGTGAGGCGGGTGACGCTCCTTGAGCACCTGGAGGCCAGCGGAGTGGTCTTGATGAATCCGCTCGACCCCCTCCTCACTACGCGCGACAAGTACAGGACCCTCTACAAACTCGAGGCGGAGGGGATCCCCGTCCCCAGGACCTTAGTCTGCGAGGACTTGAGGGCGGCCTACGAGTACTCTAAGAGGATGAAGAAGGTCGTAGTGAAGCCGCTAATGGGCTCTAGGGGCTACGGCTCAGTCTTCATTGAGCACCCAGAGGTCGCCTTTAGGATCTTGAAGACCCTCGCCTCCACCCGCCACCCGCTCTACGTCCAGGAGTACATAGACAAGCCGGCGCGCGACATAAGGGCGTTTGTCGTCGACGACAGGCTCGTCGCCGCCATGTATCGGTACGCCCCGAAGGGGGAGTGGAGGACTAACATAGCCCAGGGGGGCGAGGGGAGGCCCTGCAAGCTCGACAAGGACTACGCGGAGGTGGCGCTGAGGGCGGTCAGGGCCCTGGGCCTCTGGTACGCGGGGGTCGACGTAGTGGAGGGCCCGAGCGGCCCGATAGTCATCGAGGTGAATGGCTCCCCCGACTGGAGGGAGCTCGCGGAGGTAACTGGCGTAAACCCAGCCCCCCACATCGTCGACTGTCTGATTGAAAAAATTAAGCGCTAGAGAGCCGCTCGGCCCTAGGGCACCTAGGGCACCCTTAGGCTGACCACCCTCGACGGCGGCGGCTCTATGGACCACGTGCTCGGGTCTACGCGAGAGTAGTACCAGCAGACGATGGTGCTGTTCGTAATTAGGAAGGCGCCGGCCCCGACGGGCCCTAGGGCCCACTGCCCCTGCTTCGCGTCCCAGTACCACCAGATCCAATACCTGCCCTTAGCTGGGCTCTCGGCCACTCCATTGATGGCAGTCACGTACTCCCCCATCCCCGGGTACGTTTTGTACTCCACATATGCCACGCGGCTCGTTAAGTTGAAGAGGGTCGCCGGCGCGCCCAGGGTGACGTTGTATAGGTAGAAGGTGCCGTTGGCGTAGTCTATTATTAGCAGCACGTTGCTGAGCCCAGCCTGGCGCACTGGCGGTGCCGACGAGAGGACGTAGTAGTGTGCGGCGAGTAGGGAGGCCGCGAGCGCCCAGCAGAGGGCCAGCGCCGCCGCGGCCTTCCACCTGCCCACCCCTACCAGCCCCCTCCCCCGCTCAGAGGCCTCGGCAGGGTGAGGCTACCGACCGCCCTTAGCGCCGGTGGGGCGACGAGGGCGAACAGCAAGAAGTTGCTCACCTCATGGACCAAGGCGAATGGGGCCCCTAGGGCCAGGGCGGTGAGGAGGGGGACGTTGAAGGCCAGGGCGAAGGCCGCGTTCGTGATCACGTCGTAGGTGAAGGTGCACGCGAAGCCGAGCGCTCCGAGCATAGCCGCCCCGTCTGCAGAGCGCCCCAGGGGGTGGGGCGCTAGCCTCCTGGCCAGGCCCCCCGCCAGGCCGTAGAGCGCCTCGCACGAAGTCGTGGCGACCCACACCACCAGGTTGAAGCCGTAGGGGTTGAGGAGGCCGTAAACGACCCAGCTCAAACACCCTACGGTGGCGCCCCCCGCCGCGCCGAGAATCCACCCAGATACGAACACCACCACGTCCATTAGCGTCACGTTAGGTATCGCCGCCGTGGCGTAGGCCGACGCCGTGGCGAGGGCGGTCATCACTGCTACTCCGGCTACCTTCCTGGACCTCACGCTGTAGGATAAATATCCTACTCCTTTTAACCCTTTCGCGCCCTAGGGGCTGGGCGCGGCGTTGCTTCAAGAAATTTAAGGGCCCTCAACACTAGCCACGCGTGCCCAAGCTCCTCGAGGCCCTGTCTAAGTGGCGCGCGAGGCGCGGCAGGGGGCCCAGGGTCGAGGTCCCTGTGCACAAGCTCGTCATGCTAATTAGGGCAATAGGCTGCGAGGGCCCCGTCGGCCGCTACCAGCTCGCGAGCAAGGCGGGGCTCGGGGAGGGGGTCGTTAGGTCACTGCTCGCGGCGCTGGCTAAGCAGGGCCTAGTTGAAGTTAGGAGGGGCAGGGGCTGCTCCCTCACGCCGAGCGGGCGTAGGGAGCTCGAGGAGCTCCTCGAGAGCTACGGCATCGTCGACATAAGGCCCCTATCCCCTCCCCAGCTCGGGATGGGGGGCTTCGAAGTGGCCGTCCACGTGAGGGGGGCCTCCTCCAAAGTTAGGCTGGGCATAGAGCAGCGCGACGAGGCCATTAAGGCGGGGGCCCGCGGGGCGCTGACGCTGGTCTTCAAGGGGGGCAGGCTCGTGGTCCCTGGGGTCGAGGAGCCCCTCGAGGGGCTCAGCCCCAAGCTTGCGAGCGCCCTACGCGACGCGTTTAAGCTCGAGGAGGGCGACGCGGTCCTGATATGCTCTTCAGACGAGCGGTGGAGGGCGGAGGAGGCGGCCATAGCTGCAGCAATAAGCCTGTCGCAGAGCCCTAGCTGAGGCGCGGCGAGGCCCCCGAGGGGCTAGAGGGGCACAGCCCCCTCAGGGGGCACTCGGCACACAGCGGCCTCCTGGCCTTGCAGAACCTCCTCCCTAGGGAGATCAGCAGCAAGTGCAGGTCTAGATAGAGCTCTGGGTCGGGCGGGTAGAGGGACTGGAGGCTGAGCCTCACCCCCTCGTACCCAGCCCTCGCGTCGGCCAAGCCCAGGCGCTTCGCCGTCCGGCTCACGTGGGTGTCCACTGGTATGACTGGCTTGCGTCCGCAGAAGAGGAGGAGCACGTCGGCAGTCTTGAAGCCGACCCCGGGGAGCTCGAGGAGCCTCCTCCTAGCCTCCTCTAGGGGCATGGAGAGGAGCTTAGCCAGGTCCCCTCCGTACCTCTCGACCACCTGCGCAGCTATCTCCTTTAGCCTCCTCGCCTTCCCCCTATAGAGCCCGGCCACCTTGAGCGCCTCCTCGAGCTCCTCTACGCTGGCCCTCAGGATGGCCTCGGGGCTCAGCATCCCCCTCTCCTCCAGCCTCCTGTAGGCGCGCTCAGTGTTGACGTCGTTAGTATTCTGGGAGATGACGGTGAGGACCAGCACTTGAAAGGGGTCCTTGAAGAGGCTGGGGAGCTCGGGAGGCTCGAAGCGCTCCTTCAGCACCCTATATATCTCAGCGGCCCTCTCCATTAGAGCCCCAGCTCCTCGTAGACCGCCGCCAGCATGATCGGGAGGACTAGCGTGGCGTCCCCGTCTATAGTCACGTGCCTGGCCCCCACCTTCACCTTCCCCCAGCTCACGGCCTCCCTAGTCCTAGCCCCCGAGAGGCTCCCGTCGTACTCCTGGGCGGTGGTGACCTGGACTGCGTAGTCGAGCCCGCCCTTGAATTGGCTGAACCAGAGCACGTGGTGCTTCGAGATTCCCCCACCTAGTATTAGGGCCCCCAGCCTCTCTGAGCTAAAGGCCACGTCCAGGAGCTCCCTCTCGTCCTGGATCAGGTCGAGCTCGATCTTCTTCGTCTGCGAGAACAGGACGAGCTGAGTGCCCACGGCCGAGTCCAGTATGCCCGGCGAGTAAATGGGGACCCGCCTCTCGTAAGCCCACTTGAGGATGGACGACTCGTCACTCACCCTCCTCCCCAGCTCCTCAGCTAGCACCCTCGAGGAGAGCCTAGTCACGCCGGCGCTGTAGAGCTCGTCCAGCACCCTCCGCACCACGCCCTCGATTAATGGCCCGTAGTCCCCCCTGGGAATGAAGACGTTGCCCAGCCTATGCACGCCCCTCTCGGCCAGTTCGTAGTCGTCCGCGTAGAAGGACCCCTCTAGGTAGCGGGCGCCGTAGGCCCTCGCCAAGTCGTGGTCTAGGGAGCCCCCCGCCGTCACGACCACGTCCACCAGCCCCCTCCTTATCATCCCCGCCAGCACCCCCCTGAGGCCAGTCGCGACTAGGCAGGCGGGGAAGGAGAGGAAGGTGGTGCAGGCGTCGTCCGTAAACATGGACCTCAGCACCTCCACCCCCTCGGCCAAGTGCCTCGCCGTGAAGCCCCCCGCTCGCCTCATCCTCTCAACTAACTTAGCCACGGTCATGCATCCCTCGACATCATAGTCCGCTACGGCCCTCATGCCCGCCCAGCTAGGTGCTCGCCCACTCTTAAGGCGTGATCACCTAGATGCGAGCCAGTTCTCATAGGCCTCCGCCATCCTCCTAAGCACCCTCGAGAACTCCCTGCTCAAGTAGTACCTCCCCTGGCCCTTGTCCAAGCTCACGAAGCCCATGGGTAGGAGGAACTCCCTCAGCACCTTGTACGCCGTGCTCCTCCTATCCTTGCCGAACCTCTCGTCTATGAACCTAGACAGCTCGGCCCTCGTGACCCAGAGGTCCGGCCGCCCGTCCTGGAGGGCCCTCTCCTTGATCCAGGAGAGGAGCTCTAGGGCTATCTCTCGGTAGGAGACCGTGGTGGTGAAGGCTAGCTCTACTATCTTCTCTATGGGCATCCTCCCCTTCACTACCTCCTTATCCAGGAACATGTACCCCCTTCTCAAGGACGCCCTCCTCCACCCTCCTCACCTCCTCCTCGCTCCTAGCCCTCGAGTAGGCCTCGAGGAGCTCGCGATTGAGCTCAATGAAGGACCTCCCCCACTTATACAGCGACAGCAGCCTCTCGCAGGCCTTTGGGAAGCCGAGTATGAAGAGGGCCGCGGCCAGGGCCTCTAGCGTCGAGAGCTTGTGCGGCGTCCCGTAGTTGACTGGGTTGCCGGCCACTAGCATCGGCAGCCTCCTGTGGGCCCCCCTCAGCCTAGTTGAGAATAGCCTGTCCGCCCCCTCCCACGAGCCGTCTACGGCGAGCACCCCCCTGGCCTCGGCCACCCCCCTATCGAGGGGCGTGAGCACCCTCTGGGCGAAGGGGTTCAGGATTAGGGCCCCCCTGGGGGCCTCGCCCACCTTAACCACAAGCTCGGCCAGCCCCTTCCTCACTAGCTTGAGGCCGGTGCACTTCGAAGGGTCGCACCCCCTCCTCCTAAGGACGTAGAGCCTCGGCCCCTCCAATACGCCTTCCATTAACTAAGCGGCCCTGTGGCAAATAGCTTTTTAAGGCATCGGCCCCGTAGCATTGAGGGCCACGTAGCCAATGCCGAACTCCCATGCGTACAGCGGCCTCTTCCTACCCAGGAAGTTCTTCGTAACTAGCGGCAAGGCGGTCAACCCTAAGTCCCCACTGAACGCCTTCGACGAGGCGCTGATTAACGCTGGGATAGCTCAGTACAACATAGTCCCCGTCTCCTCCATCGTACCCCCCGACGCGGTCGAGGTCCCCTCGCCGAACTTGACCCCCGGCTCAGTGGTGTTCGCCGTCCTGGCCCGCATGGACGGGGTCGGTGGGGAGACCATCAGCGCTGGCGTGGCCTGGGGCTGGGCCCGCAGGGCCGACGGCCACGGCTACGGGCTGGTGGCCGAGGCCTACGGCCACAAGGGGAGGGCCGCGCTGGAGGAGGAGCTGAGGGAGAAGGTCAGGGAGATGGCTAGGGTCAGGGGCATGGAGGTGGGGGAGGTGAGGTGCTGCGTAGAGTCGATAGAGGCAGTGCCGGAGAACATGTACGGCTGCGTCGTGGCCGCCTTCGTCTACCTGCCAGTTGACGCGACCTCTCCTTAAGCCCTCGCCTTCACCTTAAACTTTTTCTCATAGATTTCCCTAACCTCGCTCAGCGTGCTCGCCTCGTAGGCCTCCTTGTCCTCCCTAATCCTCAAGATCCTAGGGAACCTCAGCGCCACCCCGCTCCTGTAGTGGGGGCTCTCCTGGAGCTCGGCGAAGCCCACCTCGACCACTATCTTCGGCTCGACCACGACCGTCCTGCCCCGCTGGGCTACGGCCAGCTCCCTCAGCCTCCTAGTCAAGTACTCTATCTCCTCGTCCGTGAGCCCAGTGAAGCACTTGCCCACTACCTCGAACCTCCCCGTCGACGGGTCGTAGGCCGCTAAGTGGTAGTCGCTGAGCCACCGGTAGCGGTACCCGTGCCCGTACTCAGCGGCGACTATGACTAAGTCCAGCGTCTCCGGGCCCGCCTTCACCTTTAGCCACCTCCTCCCCCGGACCCCGGGCGTGTAGGGGGCCCCTGGGTCCTTGGCCACTACCCCCTCGTGCCCCGCCTCCACGGCCCTCCTCACTAGCTCCTCCCCCTCATCCACCCTATCGACCTCGACGGCCTCGACTAGCTTGACTGAGCCCGCCACCTCCTCCAGGAGGCGCCTCCTCCTCAAGTAGGGCTCATCGATCAGCCCCCGCCCGTTGAGGTAGAGCAGGTCGAAGGCGTAGAACTCCACCGGCTCCTTGACCCTGCCCTCCTCCACCCCCTTCACCCTCCTCACCCTCCTCATTAAGTATTGGAAGGGCCTCGGCCTCCCGTCGCTCCCCAGCGCGACTGCCTCCCCCTCGACGATGGCCTCGTCCGCCGCCAGCCCCTCCCTAACTGCCTCGACCACCTCCGGCAGCGACCCCGTCACGTCCGTCAGCCGCCGGCTGTACACCCTCACGACCCTCCCCCTCTTGTGCACCTGGAGCCTCGCCCCGTCTAGCTTGAACTCCATGAAGCACCTCCCCCCGAGCTCCCTAAGGGCCTCGGCCACGCCCTCCGCCCTCTCAGCAAGCATGGGCCTCAGCGGGTGGAAGGGGGAGATGCCTAGGGACGAGAGCCCCCCGACCCCCCTCGACGCCGCCCTGGCCACTGCGGATAGGTCGCTAGTCAGCATGTGGGCCCTCCTCACTAGCTCCACGGGCACGTTGAAGGCCCTGGCTATCGCCTCCTCCATTAGCGCCTCCCCAAAGCCGTGCCTCCTCTCCCCGAGGAGGGCCTTGACTATGTACTTCGCTTGGAGGGGGTCGGCGCGGCTCAGGAGGGACTCGAGCAGCCTCTCCTTCCTCCTCCTGGAGCCGGGGCCCCTGGCCTCAGCTATGGCCTCTAGCCCTCGATACACCTCCGCCAAGCTTAGGGGCCTAGCCTCCAGCAGCGCCTGCCTTAGGGGCCTCCTCCCTTCGTAGAGTAGCTTGACCGCGCTCCCGTAGTCCCCAGTCTTGTTGAACGCCTCCACGAACCCCCCCTCCCCCACCCCCGTCAGCCTCTCGACCACCCTAACTATGGTGGCCCCGCTCACTTCGAACTCCCTCTGGTCCCAGTCCGGGAACACCTTGCCAACTATGAGGAGGGCGGCGATGCCCAGGTCTCCATCGCTCAGCGCCCTCAAGTAGTCGGCCACCAAGGAGACCATGGCGTTGCGGCTAGAGATGACCTCGAGCCTCTCGCAGAGCTCGCAGAGCTCACTAAAGCTACGTGACCCCTCCACGGCCCCCACGGCTGAGGGGGCGGGGCTGCTAAAAAATAAGCGTGATGGCTACCCGGACCTCTGAGCGGCGACCTCTAGGGCCCTCACGGCAGGCAGCTCCTCGCCCATCAGCGCCGCCACGAGGGCCCCCCCTCCAGTCGATACGTAGGAGAACTTGTCGCTCACCTTGAACTTCTCGGCCGCGGCCACGGTGTGGCCCCCGCCTATTAGCGAGTAGGCCCTCGAGGCCGCCATGTATGCGAATAGGCAGGCCGTCCCCACGGCGAACCTAGGCTTCTCATACACCCCCATCGGCCCGCTCATGACTACGGTCTCCGCCCCGAGGACCTCAGTGCCGTAGGCCACTGCGGTCTCGCTCCCTATGTCCATAATGCGCTCCCCTCGAGGGAAGCCCTCGAGGGGGAGCTCCAGCCTCTCGCCCGCCGGGGTCTCGACGGCGAAGTCGACCGGCACCCTTATCCTCTCCCCGTGCTTCGCGAGCAACTCCTCCACCTCCCTGGCCAGCTTCGCGTAGCCCGCGTCCCTCAACACCCTCATATTTGAGGGCCCTAGGTCTACGCCCTTGGCGGCGGCCATCATCATCGCCGCCACCCCGCCCGTTAGGATGACGTCGGCTACCCCCCTCTCCAGCAAGTTCCTACAGGCCTTGGCGGCGTCGTCCACCTTGGCCCCGCCGATGATGTAGACTGAGGGGTGCCTCGGCTCCTCGAGCACCCTCCTGATGGCCCTCAGCTCCCTCTCCATCACCCTCCCGGCTACTGACGGGAGGACTACTGTAAAGCCGACGAGGGAGGCGTGGGAGCGGTGGGCCGACGCGAAGGCATCGTTCACGAAGAGGTCAGCCAGCGGGGCCAGCTCCGTCACTAGCGGCGTATTGGCATGCCCCTCCGGCGGCCTGTCAACGTCCTCGCCCTCCCAGATCCTGACGTTCTCGAGCAGCAGGACCTCCCCCCGCCTGAGGGACCTCACCGCCTCCTTCGCCTTGCTCCCGAACAAGTCGTCTACGTACTTCACCTCCCTCCCGAGCACCTCGGATAGCACCTCAGCGTGCCTGTGCAGAGTGGTGAAGTCCGGGCCCCCCCGGCGACCCTGGTGGGTTAGGACGACCACCTTAGCCCCCCTGGACACCAGCTCCCTTATGGTCTCGGCGTGCCTGACGAACTTCGTAGTGTCGAGCAGCCTGCCCGTCCCCGGCTCGATGGGAGTGTTGAGGTCCACTCGGAGCAGGACCGTCCTGCCCTCTACGTCGACGTCATCAAGGGTCAGGAACTTAACCAAGACGCCTGCCCTCAGCCTAATGTATATTTTATCTAGATAAAAGAGTTCATGGGCTAAGCAAGCTATAAAAGCCGCATCGCCCGCCCCACTCTCGACCGGCCTTGCCCAAGCCGATAGTTAAAGTGGCGGTCAATGGCTACGGCGTCATAGGGAAGAGGGTAGTGGACGCAGTCCTGAGGCAGGAGGACATGAGGCTCGTTGGCGTCGGCGACGTGGCCACCGACTGGAGGGTGAGGATGGCCGTCAAGCGCGGAATACCAGTCTACGCGGCGGTGCCCGAGAGGGCCGAGGAGATGCGCAGGGCCGGCGTAGAGGTGGCCGGGCCTCTGTCAGACTTACTTAAGGAGGTGGACGTGGTCGTAGACTGCACCCCGGCCAAGGTGGGGGCCAGGAACAAGGAGCTCTACGTCAAGCACGGGGTCAAGGCGGTGTTTGAGGGCGGGGAGAGGCACGAGGTCGCTGGAGTGAGCTTCGTGGCTCAGTGCAACTACGACGAGTCCCTGGGGAGGCAGTTCACTAGGGTGGTGAGCTGCAACACCACGGCCCTCTGCCGCGTACTGGGCGCCATCCACAAGCGCTACGGCATTAAGAAGGTCAGGGTGGTGATCGTCAGGAGGGCCGTGGACGTCTGGGAGTCTGGCCGCTCCGGGATAATGAACACCGTGGTCCCGGAGATGGGGGTGAGCCACCACGCCCCGGACGTCAAGACCGTCCTCCACGACCTAGACATAGTTAGCATGGCCGCCAAGGGCTCTCACAACCTATTCCACATGCACTTCGCCATACTGGAGCCCAAGGTCAGGCTGACTAAGGAGGACGTAGTGAGGGCGCTCTTAGAGGAGCCGCGCATAGTGCTAGTCAGGGGGGCCGACGGCGTGGACGGGCTCCACGCCATATTTGAGATCGGGAGGGACACCGGGAGGCCCAGGGGGGACATCTACGAGATCCCAGTGTGGGAGGACGGGATAATGGCGCTGGGCGACGAGGTCTACATGATGTGGGCCACTCCCAACGAGAGCAACGTCATTCCTGAGAACGTGGACGCCATCAGGAGCCTGACCGAGCTCGAGAGCGACTGGCGGCGGTCCGTCGAGCTGACGGACAAATCGCTGGGGGTCGTCAAGGAGCTCTACTGAGCCCGCCGGCCCCCCACTACCTTATTTATTGCGTCGGCCAGCGCCTTAATGCGCTCCTCAGCCGCCCTAAGGCGGAGGGGCGCGAGCGATATCGGGGTGATGGAGAGGGCCCCCCTCCTAACTGCCTCGACGTCCGTCCCCTCGCGGTCCCTGGGGTACACGTCCAGCCCCCAGCGCCCAACGGCGTACCCCCCGTCCGCCTCCACGTGGACGTCCCTCCTCGGCTTCGTAGAGAGCCTAGTCAGCGCCACGGGCGACGAGCCCAGCTTGAACCCCCTCGGGACGTTAATTGAGAGCAGGCTCAGCCCCCTGGGCATGCCCCCCTTAACAATTAGCTCAGCCACCCTCCTCAGCAGCTCCCCCGCCTCCTCTAGCTCGCCCTCTGCAACCTCCGCACCATCCCCCCGCTCGATGCAGTAGGAGACGGCCACCGAGGGCACCCCCCTGAGGGCCGCCTCAATCGCCGCCCCCAGGGTCCCAGAGTCGAGCAGGTCCTCGAGCCCTAGGTTGGGGCCTAGGTTTATGCCAGAGACCACCAGCCTGGGCCTGCGCTTGAGGAGCTTGTTGAGCGCTATTAGGACGGCGTCGGCCGGCGTCCCGTCGACTAGTACTAGCGGCGTCCCGTCGGCCGCCTCCGCCCTCGCCACCCTCCCCACCCCCCTGGCCGTTATCGCCTTCCCCACGCAGCTCTGCTCGCGCGCAGGCACTACTACGAAGACCTCGTCGACTCGACTCAGGTACCTCCTAGCTACCTCCAGCCCGACTGACCCCGGCCCGTCGTCATTCGTCAGCAGTATCATAGCCCCCTCCCCAGCGCTGGGGAGGCTAATATTTGCTCGCCCGCACGGCCAGCTGGCCGGCTAGTCCCAGAACGCTCGCGTGGCCGCGTACTCGCGCTCCGCCCGCAAGATGTCTAAGTAGAACTCGTCTTCGTCCTTGTGGGACCTGCTCAAGATCCTCGAGGCCGTGCGCGGGCCCACGCCCTTAGCGGCCATGGCTACCACCGCCCTCTTGCCGTAGGTGAGCACTAGCCCCGCCGATAGCTGCCCCCGCCTCAGGAGCTCCTGCTCCTCCCTGCTCAGTCTCTCCCTCCTCAGGTGCTTGGCCACCACCTTCGCCAGCTCCTCGTCCCCGCTCCAGGTCACGGCGACGAACTTGGCCCCGCAGCGGGGGCACTTAACTTCGTCCGGCAGGTACTCCACCCTCCTAACCCCCTCCCAGCCCCCGCAGAACATGCAGACCAGCCTCACCTCACTTCCCATCAGCCTCTTCTTGAGGGCCTCGAGGAGCAGCCCAATCGGCTTGGCCGGGGGCACTAGGCCGTAGGGGAGGCCGGCCTCGATGATGTGGCGAGCTAGCGGGGAGGGCCCCAGCTCGCCCGACCTCTCGCAGGCCTCCACCTTGAGCCCCCCCTTAGCCACCTCTCTGAGCGCCCACCTCAGGCCAGCTAGGTCTATGCAGTCCACTAGCACCTCCTCAATCGCGGCCCTCTCGGCTATGGACCCCTCGAGGAGCTTAGCCAGCCTCCTCGCCACGCTGACCCTCGCCTCCTTAGTCACGATGCCCAGCCTCCTGGCCACGTGGAGCAACCTCCAGCAGTATAGGTCCGAGGACTTGATTAGGGCCCTGAGGGGCGCGTCTAAGTTATCCGCGTCTCCCGCCAGCTCCTTCAGCACGCTGGCCACGTACCTGCCCTCCACCTCCCTCGGGAAGATCAGCATCACCCTATAGGGGTCCGACCTGTAGCCCACGCTCGAGCCCAGCTTCCCGCTAAGCACTCCAGCCAGTAGCATGCCGAGGCCCTCGTTCACCTTCGACCCCAGGCAGGCGTGGACGACCACCACCCTCCCCAGCCCCTCAACCACCACCCTCCCATCGTCCGCCACGGGGACGCCGCTAGCCAGCTGCTCCCCCACCTCCCTGGCCACCACCTCCCTCGCCTCCTCGCTCATCGGCAGCCCCTCCAGGGCAGACTCGAGCCCCCATCCCCTGGATAGGGCCTCGGCCACGAGCCTCCTAACCCTGCCGACCTCCCTAGCCACCTTGAGCGGGACCGGTATGAGCTCCCCCACCCAGCTCGGGATGGCCCCCCTCACGTCCTCAGCCTCCTCGACTAGCACCTCACCCTCGCCCACCCCCACTAGCTTCCACGGCCTCCCGGCCAGGATGAAGAGGAGCCCCGGCCTCCCGTAGACCGCCACGAACTCCTCGTCAAGCTCCCCTATCTTGCGCCTCGAGGCCACCTCGACTACTGCGTAGCGCTTGGCGTCCGGTATGACTGAGACGTTTTCGAAGTAGTACTCCCAGG
>JAWAOK010000027.1:0-15673 GCA_038894875.1 Candidatus Nezhaarchaeales archaeon | reverse complement strand
TCGACCTCAATGGCCCCGCCTCCAGGTACTACCTTAGGCTCCTGTACAACGTTCCTAACTACGCAGAGAGCGTCGTGGACCGACCGCTCCGCCTCCTTAATCATCATGTCGCTGCTACCCCTAACGAGTATTGAGACCGCCTTCGGGTTCTTGCAGCCCTCGACGAATATCATCTTCTCGTCGGCAATCTTGCGCTCCTCAACGAGCTCCGCCTCCCCCAAGTCGGCGGGGGAGAGGTCGTCTATGCTAGTAACTATCCTGCCGCCAGTGGCCTTGGCGAGCTTCTCCATGTCCGAGTGCTTGAGCCTACGGGCGGCAAGTATGCCTCGCTTGGCTAGGAAGTGCTGGGCGGCATCATCTATCCCCTTCTCGCAAAGTACTACGTTAGCCCCAGTGGCAGCTATCTTATCCACCATGCTCTTCAGCATTCTGATCTCCTCGTCGAGGAAGGCCTTCATTTGTTCGGGGCTAGTTATGTTTATCTTGGCGGTCATCTCCGTCTTCTCTACCTCTAGCGGGCACTCTAGGAGGGCTATCTTGGCCTTCTCGACCCTCTTAGGCATCCCTGGGTGGACCACTTCTTTGTCAATGACTATACCGTTGATGAGCTGGGTTTCAGATAGTGACTCACCGCGCTTCTTCTCTACCTTTACGTCATCCACGTCAACGACGTACTTACCGTCAACTTTCGTAGCCACTTGAAGTATGGCCCTGACGCTCAGTTCAGCGAGGAGGTCCCTCGCCGCTGCCACTGCTGCCTTACCTGAGAGCGTGGTCAGAGCTGCCTTCTTCAACAGCTCCTTGTCAGTAGGGTCTACAGGCTTGGCTATCTTGTCAAGGAGCTCCAGGGCCTTGTTCATAGCCTTCCTATAGCCGTCCATTATCACTGTGGCGTGTACGTCTTGATCCAGCAGCTCCTCCGCGTTCTTCAGCAGCTCGCCGGCTAGAACGACCGCGGTGGTGGTGCCGTCGCCGACCTCAGCGTCCTGGGCCTTGGCCACCTCCACCATCATCTTAGCGGCCGGGTGCTGGATGTCCATCTCCTTAAGTATGGTGGCGCCGTCGTTAGTTATGGTGACGTCCCCGAAGCTGCTGACGAGCATCTTGTCCATGCCCATGGGCCCAAGTGAGGTCTTCACGGCCTCGGCTATTACCCTCACCGCCATTATGTTGGCCCGCTGAGCGTCCCTGCCGACGGTCCTCGAGGTCCCTTCCTTTAGCACTAAGACGGGGATTGCAGACACAGACGTCACCTCTCCTTAGGAAAGGGGTGAGTCGCTTCTATAAAAATCTCTATGAATCCTTACTTCAAGAGCTTCTCCTCATACTCCTTCAAGTAATTGACGGACTGCTTAACGTCAACGAAGAGCCTCCCTGCGCGCTCCACATCCTCCTCCATGACCTTAGTCCTGCCGCTCCGCCTAGCTATCTCAAACGCGGGCGAGAGCAGCTGGACGGCATAGCGAAGGGAGTTCTCGATGCCGATCTTGACGAGCCTCTCTAGGGCGCGCTCATCTAGGTCCACTTTCTCCTCGGCCGCCCTTATCTTCAATATTTCCCTGACCTCCTCGGGCTTGTACTCTCGCGTAGTTATTATCAGCAGCCTATCAAGCAAGTCGAGGGGGATGCCGTGGGGGGACACTATGTCGGTCCCCTTCACCTTGGTCATGCCCCTATTAGTGGCCAGGATGATTACCGGGGCCAGCTCCCCCTCCATAGCCCTCCCCAAGAAGGAGAAGGCCTCTATATCTAGGGCTGAGACTTCGTCTATGAAGAGCACGCCAGGTATCACCTCAGCTTTGCCTTCGTCGACCCAGCGCTTTACCATCTCATCGACGCTCTGCCTAACGTCGGGCGGGATCTCGCGCTCCTCCCGCCCGCCGAAGAGTAGCGTAAACACGCTCCCGCGCCTACTATGCATTTCATCAAGATCGTGAAGGGTTACGGTATGCACAAACTCCTTCTCCTTGACTATTGGCCCTGAGGGGAGGGGGACTCGCGGGGCGGCCTCGATGTCGTAACGAGCCTCCTCAGGGGCCTCGACGCACCTCCCCAATCTCGTCACCCTACCGGTCTCTGCGTCTATCCACACCACGTCTCCCTTAGACACCCCCTTAGCGATGAGCTCAATGGCCACGGTTTCATCCACATTGAATAGCCTTTCCTCACTGGTGGTCTTGAGCCTGACCTTGGCGCCCACGGGCACCTGCTGGTAGGGGTTGTACGGATGCCTGCTGGTCCTAATCTCTACATCAACAACCATGCCCTCGTACACCTTCCTGACCTCCCTAAGTCTGACGCCTATGGCCTTCCTCATGGCCTGCATCAGCACCTCCGTCTTCTTCATCTCGGCCGAGTATATCTCCGAGGCCGTTATCATCATGAAGGGCACGTCCGCGCCCAGCTCCTTGGCTATTGCCGAGGCTAATGCAGTCTTACCAGTCCCTGGCGGGCCAGCTAACAGGACTGCCCTGCCAGCCATCTTCCCCCTCTTAACCATGCTGACTATGATGCCGGCGGCCTCCCTAGCCTCAAGCTGCCCCACCATGCCGGCGGCCACTGGGATGGGCTTCCCGTCCTTCAGGCCCAGTCCCTTAATGTGGCTGTGCGCCCCGACCCTCTCGAACCTTCCAATCTCTGAGATCCTGCTCATGCAAGCCTACGCTAAGAGGTCGGGAAGATAAAGTTTTATCGTCAAAGCGACGGCAGCGCCTCGACGAGCGAGCTGAGAGAGTTGATCCTCAAGTCTGGGGGCACTACGGCCAGCGCGCGCTGAGGCCTGCGCTCAATTAGCACGGCCTTCAAGCCCAGCCTCTTAGCCCCCTCGATGTCTGCAACTGGGTCGTCCCCTACGAAGATTGCCTCACTTACCTTAGCACCTAGGGCCTCCAGAGCCTTAATGAATATCGATGGGTGGGGCTTCCTCCACCCAACTTGAGCAGAGGTGACGACGGACTTAAAGAAGCCTGAGAGGCCGAGCCTACGCAGAGTCTCCTCAGCCAGCCAGTGGGTGCTCACATTAGAGACCACTGCCATTGGGACGCCCGCCTCCGCAAGCTCCCTAAGTGAGGTCGGGACGTCGTCGTAGACAAAGCGGTGGCTGAGGATGGCCTCGCAGTGTGCCCTCAGGGCCTCGGCGACGAGCTCTTCGCTCGGCTCCACGCCCAGGGACCTAAGGTCCTCAGCCATCCAGACCTCTCCGGGGACCTCCCTCAGGGTCGTCCTCCTCAACAGGTTGAAGCGCTCCCTATTCCTGAGCCTGACTCGGACCACCTCGCTCTCACTCACTTCAAAGCCCCTCCTTCTGAGCAGCCTCACTAACGAAGCTACTGAGGACATGAATGCCTCGCGAGTATCGGAGCCGCCCACTAACGTCCCCCCTAAGTCAAAGAGGATGGCTAGAGGCCTCAAGCACCCACCCACGCGCAGGACAATAGGCCTCTATTTAGCCTAGAAAAGCCTTAAGCCGTACCGGGGGCGCGCCTCAAGAGATGGGCGCCCTGGAGGAGGTAGTGCGCTTCTTAAAGAGGCATAAGCCGGCCAGGAGCCGCCTGGTGAGCCGCTACTTACCTGAGCCCAGCGATCCAGAAGGGATGGCGAACTACTTGATATTTATGGTGTCTATAGACCATAGGGCAGGGGCTCACTTCACGGACTTTGTAGGTGGGGAGGAGCTTAGTGGGGCGGAGCTGCTGTGGAAACTGGGTGAGCTAAAGTGGAGGGAGGATGGGGGCTTCTTTAGCCCGCGGAGGATGGCAAAGGTAGGGCGCGAGGAGGTCAGGGGGTGGCTCACTACCCCCGGTGGCGTGACTATCAAGGGGCCGAGGCTGAGGTGGCTCCTCCTCAGGGATGCTGCACGGTGGCTAATTAGGCTCTACGGAGGTAGGGGGCTTAGGGTAGTTGAGGCCGCTCAGGACAGCGGCTCAAGGCTGGTGGAGTTACTTAGGCCGCTCAGAGCGTTCAGTGACCCGGTGGCTAAGAAGGCCTACCTACTGGCCAAGCTGCTAATTAAGTCTGGGCTCATGAAGGGGGTCGACTTAGGAGAGCTCCCCTTGCCGGTAGATAACCATGTGACTAGGGTCACGCTTAGGCTCGGCCTAGTGAGGCCCCTCCGCAGCGGCGAGTTCCTATCGAGGCTAGAACTAGATGTGAGGCTCAGGCTGTTCGTTAGGGAAGTTTGGAGGTCCGTAGTGAAGGAGGCGCGCATAGACCCCATCGCCACAGACGACTTACTATGGACGGTTGGTAGGGAGCTATGTAAGCGCAGCGAGGCACTATGCTCAACCGCGCACGGGGTTAGATCGGAGCGGCTGGCGGAGGTGGCTCCCTGGGCTTGGAGGGCGTGCCCCCTCGAGGAGGTGTGCCAAGGCCCCAGGCGCGCGCAGTGGAGGAGGCTGAGGGAGCCGAGCGTTGAGACTTTTTGGTACTGAGAGAAAGCCTTAGAGTACCCGCTTGTAGCATAGGGCGAGGGGCTTGGACGCTAGGAGGCGCGCCTGCCTATCTATAGCCGGGCTCGACCCCTCAGGGGGGGCCGGCGTACTTGTGGACGCCATGGTGTTCCAGAGCTTGGGCTTCCACGCAGCCTGTGTGGCGGCCTCCCTCACGGTACAAAACACCAGGAGCGTCTCAGCAGTAGTGGGGGTGGACGCTGACTTAGTCAGGCGGCAGCTAGAGTCCGTGGCCGAGGACTTAGAGGTAGCGGCAGTGAAGACAGGGGCCCTGTGGTCTAAGGAGAACGTCGAGGTCGTGGCTGAGTTCCTCAAGAAGCTCCCTGAGAGGCCCTGCGTGGTCGACCCAGTCCTCAGGGCGAAGGGAGGGGAGAGGCTCTTTGAAGAGGGGGCAGTTCGTAAATTAGTGGACGAGCTCCTGCCGCTCGCTAGCTCAGCCACGCCCAATGTCGACGAGGCCCAGGCGCTTACGGGAGTCGAAGTGAGGAGTGAGGAGGACGTAGAGGAGGCCTTGCTTAGGCTTAAGGAGCTGGGGGTCAAGGTGCCGCTGGTGAAGGGCTGGCTTAAAAATGGAGAGGTGATCGATGCAATTCTCTACGGGGGCCGGGTCCACTTCTTAGGCGCGGAGGCCATTGGGGAGGCCAGGGGCTCAGGCTGCGTTTTTTCAGCTGCCCTAGCGGCCTACTTAGCCATGGGCCTAGACCCGCTAAAGGCTGTGGCTGAGGCCAGGAAGCTGGCCCGCAGGGCAATTAAGTGCTCCGTTAAGGCGGGCTTCGGCTTTAATGTCGTAAACCCGATCGTCCAGCTTCAATACGCAGAGGCCAGGCTAAAGACATTAGAGGACGTTAGGCGTGGCGTAAGTGAGCTCGAAGCACGTCCAGAGCTCTCCATTCTAATGCCGGAGGTGAGAATGAACCTAGTCGCGATTCCAGAGGGGGCCGAGGAGGCTAACGAGGCCGTCGGGGTTGAGGGGAGGGTGACTTTAGTGGGCGGTAGGCTGAGGGCCTCGGGACCGCCATGGTTCGGGGCCTCTAGCCACCTGGCCAGGCTGCTGGTGGCGCTACATAAGCGCTTGCCAAGCGTGAGGGCTGCTCTCAACATTAAGTACTCCCCTGAGGTGGTTGAAGTTTGTCGGGGTCTAGGCCTTAAGTTAGTGAGGCTGAGGCGCGAGGAGGAGCCGCCTGAAGTTGGGGGGGTCGAGGGGGCGTCGATGGAGTGGGTGGCGAAGCGCGCACTCGAAGGGCTGGAGGGGGGCGTCGATGCAATATATGACGAGGGGGGCGTTGGGAAGGAGGCCATGGTTAGGCTGCTCGGGCAGAGCGTTGACGAGGTCCTTGAGAAGGCCGTGAGAATAGCCAGTAAGCTGCTAGAGCGGCTAGGCAATCGCCAGTGAGCCCCGGGGCTCCGTAAAGAAAGGTATATAAGTAGGGGGGCGCGCGCGGGCCTCAGCTATGCCTAAGGATAGGCTCGATCAGCTTAAAAGGTGGGCTGAGGAGGTGGCTCTAGAGCGAGGGGTGAGGGTAAACCCTGATGAGAGGGTCGTCAACGCCATATTAATGGGGCTGCTGAGGAATGAGGAAAAGTATGGCAAGCGCTACTGCCCATGTAGGGTAGTAACCGGGGACGCCGAGGCCGACGCTCCGAAGGTCTGCCCGTGCGTCTGGATGATGGAGGACATAGAGAAGGGGGGGAGGTGTCACTGTGGGCTCTTCGTTAGGGGGTAGGGCTCGTGAGTGAAGGAGATAGGGAGATTGAGCTAATAAAACGTAAGAAGGTCAGAGAGTGGCTAGCAATGAGGGAGGGGAGGGTGGAGAGGGCCGTGGATAGGCCAATTGACGTAACTGACGCAACTTTCGATGAGTTTATTAAGAGGGCGGAGCTCGTAGTCGTGGACTGCTGGGCTGAGTGGTGCCCTCCGTGTAGGATGCTCGAGCCAGTAATGGAGGAGTTGGCGAGGCGCTTCGCGGGCAAGGTGCTCTTTGGAAAGCTCAATGTAGATGAGAACTTGACTACGGTGACGAGGTTCTCTATAGCAGAAATACCTACCCTATTGCTATTTAAAGGGGGCAAACTCGTGAAGAGGGTGGTGGGGTATAGGCCATTAGCGGAGCTCGAGACAATCATTAAAACATATCTCTAGCAGTGGGGCTATCCTTGAGGGGGCAGCGTGTCAATCACCATCGAGAGGATATCGACGGGCGTCGCTAAGCTGGACGAGATGCTTTGCGGAGGCATACCCAAGGGCTTCGTCGTAGCGGTGACCGGGGAGCCGGGGACTGGCAAGACAGTGCTCTGCATCCACTTCATAGCCAAGGGGGTGGAGGAGGGGGATAAGTGCATTTACGTAACCACTGAAGAGAGCCGCGAGTCCGTGGTGAGGCAGGCCGCTCAGTTCGGCTTTGACTTTAAGAAGGCGATGGAGGAGCGCAGGCTCATTATAATAGACGCCCTGATGAGGCCGAGCGGGGAGCCCTGGTCCCTCCAGTCGCTAAACCCAGAGGAGCTAGTAAATAAGGTAATAGAGGCCAAGAAGCAGCTGGGCTATGGTGATGGTAGGCTGGTCGTAGACAGCATGTCTGCATTCTGGCTAGATGCCCCAGCAATGGCTAGGAGGCATTCTTACTACGTTAAGAAGATACTTTCACAGTGGGGGTTCACGATACTTCTGACGTCTCAGTATGCCATAACGACTAGCGAGGCCTTTGGGTTTGGAGTGGAGCACATAAGTGACGGCATCATAAGGTTCCGCAAGTTCATAAGAGGGGGGAGGCTTAGGCGCTACATACTAATTGAGAAAATGCGGCAGACTCCGCACGATTTGAGGCTGCATGAAATTGAAATAAAGGACGGGGTGGGGCTCGTGATAGTGGGCCCGCTGGAGGTTAGAAGGGAGGACGTGGCGCTTCCCCGGGGCGTGACCGAGAAGATTCTCAGGGCTAAGGAGGGCTCTATGCTCGAGGCGGAGCCTCAGGCGGATAGCCTTTAAAGATTGCCTGGCCCACTACTTACGGGGTAGTTGTTGGAAGTAAGGCTCCGTGGCAAGCTAGAGGGGCGAGAGGCAGTAATGGTAGCGGGCCTGCCGGGGATGGGCTACGTAGCTAAGCAGGCCGCAAACTACCTAATTGAGGAGACCGGGGCCACTCTCTTTGGCGAGGTCTCATCGCCCTACCTATACCCGCCCATTGCTATATTTAACGATGGTGTGCTGGACAACTTCCTAAGCAAGAGGCTCTACTACTTCTACTTAGCTAAGCTTAGCAACATGGACCTACTCATATTCACTGGAGAGGCGCAGCCTTCCTCAGCTGAGGCGCAGAGGATGCTGGCCGATGAGGTCGCAAAGGCGGTGGCCGAGGCGGGAGTTAGGAGGGTGTTCACGATGGCCGCCTACCCAGTGCCAGGCCATGTTGAGGAGCCGAAGGTCTACGTGGTCGCTACCAGCAGCGACCTCCTCAAGGACCTCGTAAGTAAGGGGCTGGTGCCCCTGCCGGGGAGGAGCAGCATAAGTGGAATGAATGGACTCTTGCTAGAGTACGTAGCCGTGAGGGGCATTGAGGGGGCCTGCCTCCTTAGCGAGACCTACGTTATAGATGCTCCGGATGTCAAGGCGGCTGCGGCCCTAGTCAAGGCATTGAGGGAGGTGCTAGAGGTTGAGGTCGATATCTCACGAATAGAGGAGGTTGCCAGGAGATTTGACGAGGACCTGCACAGACAGTACGAGGTCCTAAGAAAGGCTGAGGAGGTGGAGAGGAAGCTAGGGTACATATATTAGAGGAAGACGTGCATTAGGCATGGACGATGTGGACGAGGCGAATGGATGGGCGCTGGCCGCCAAGCACTACTCTAAGCCAGAAGTGAGGGAGGAGGTGGCCAGATACTCCAAGAATCGGTGGGTGGCGCTACATTGCGAGCGCCGGGACCGTGAGGGGCGGGGGATATTCATAAGGTACGACGGGGGAAGGCCGCTAAGGATCCAGGACCCAGACGACGTAGAGAGGGTGCTGGTGCGCTTTAAAAAGTACGGGCCACGGGCCTTCTACGCCTCCTCGAATCTATACGTTGGGCTCGCCGAGAGCGCTGGCGTGCCTTCATTAAGTAACGCATATGCGTGTACTCCATGCTGGGACGTAGATAACGAGCTTCAAGGATGGAGGGACACCATAAGGGTCTGCGAGGGGCTAATATCCCTATTGGATAAAGAGGGGGTGAGCAAATCCGTGTCGGTATTTTGGAGCGGGCGGGGGGCGCACGTAAGGCTACACCACCTGGCTCTGAGCGCTGAAGTGAGGAGGCGCATCCCGCCGCTCGACGCAGCCTACGCCATAGTGGAGTACGTCATCCGAAAGCTAGACTATGCTGGAGGCGCCCTAAGGGCCCACGGCCCAAGGGTGGAGAACAGGATGGACCCGCAGCGTGTCTTTACCTGCCCCCTAAGCTTACATCGAGACCTTGACGTAGTATGCATCTGCATACCATTGAATAAGCTCCGAGACTTTGATGTAAGTTGGATTGAGCCAGGGGGGTACAGGCACAGTGGGGAGTGGAGTAGGTATGAAGAGGGGGAGGCCGACTGCCTAGCGCTGAAGGCCTACGAGGCTATTGGAGGCTATCCGCGAAAGGTGAGGCGGAGGAAGTATGAGAGGGTGGATGAGGCCATAGCCAGGGCACTATCGAAGAATAAGTTCTAAAGGCGTCTCGCCGAGCTCTGAAATGGGGCGGGGAGGGTGGCTCTGGACAAGATAGATCTGGAGATATTGAAGATAATTCTCAGGGACGCTAGGAAGAGCTATAGGGAGATAGCGAGAGAGCTCAATCTATCCGCAGCGACCGTTTACAATAGGATAAAGAGAATGCAGGCTGAGGGGGTGATCAAGGGCTTCGCCCCCGTAGTGGATCACTCAAAGCTCGGTTTCGATCTAACGGCGCTCATATTATTGCAAGCTGAGGGGGGGCACTTAGTCGAAGTTGAGGAGGAGGTAGCTAAGCTAGACGAGGCCTGCGCCGTCTACGACATCACTGGAGAGTTCGATATAGCTGTAGTGGCTAAGTTCAAGAGCCGCGAGGCTTTGAACAAATTCATTAAGAGGCTGCTCAAGATACCCTTCGTAAAGCGGACCTCTACGAGCATGGTGCTCAATGTAGTTAAGGAGGACTTCAGGCCTCCGCTAGCCCAGCTCTGAATGAGAAATCCATAAATGCCCCCGCCGTAAGAGGCCTTGGCGTGAGGTCGGCGGCGAAGGCCTACAAGTGCCCGGTCTGCGGCTACGTTCTTCAAACGGGGCCGTACGACTGGCTGCTAGAGCTTGAAGAGGCTGGGGAGGTGCTCTGCCCTCGCTGCAGGAGGGCCAAGCTGGTTGCTGATTACTATTAGTAATATTTCTAAAGGAAAAGTTTTAAAGGAATAGGCATCAAGGACCCCCTCTCGATGGCTGGCTCTGAGCCCCGGGGGGCGGAGACTCTCAGATCGTATGAGGAGATAAATGAGAAGATCAAGAGGGGGGACGCCGTCGTGATGACGGCGGATGAGTACGTAGAGTATGCAAGGCGCTACGGAGTTGAGAAGGCGGCTAAGGAGGTGGACGTGGTGACGACTGGGACGTTTGGAGCCATGTGCAGCTCAGGGGCCTTCCTAAACTTTGGTCACGCCGACCCACCAATAAAGATGTTTAGGTGTTGGCTGAATAACGTCCCAGCCTACAAGGGCTTAGCTGCCGTAGACGCCTACATAGGGGCGACCGCAGTAAGCGAGGATAGGGGCATAGAGTATGGAGGGGGGCACGTAATAGAGGACCTCGTTAGCCATCGAGAGATAGAGCTTAGGGCCGAGGGTTACGTGACTGACTGCTACCCTAGGAGGTTTATTGAGACTACGATAACCATCGACGATCTGAATCAAGCAATTCTAGTAAACCCTAGAAATGCCTATCAGCGCTACGTGGCTGCTACTAATAGCACTGATAGAGTCCTGTACACCTACATGGGGACGCTGCTACCTAGGTGTGGAAACGTGATGTTTAGCGGCGCAGGCCAGCTGAGCCCGCTCTATAAGGATTGGGGATTTGAGACCATAGGGATAGGCACTAGAATTTTCCTCGGCGGAGGGATTGGATACGTCATAGGGGAGGGCACTCAAAGTAAGCCCCAGGACTTCTTGGCGACCATAATGGTTAGGGGGGACTTAAAGCAGATGAGCCCCGGCTTTCTCAGGGGCGCTACGATACATCGATACGGATGCACTCTCTACGTAGGGCTAGGGATCCCGATCCCGATTATTAACATTAGGGTCGCCAAGACCGCCGCCACCCCGGACGAAGAGATACTTACGGAGGTCGTAGACTATGGCGTCCCCTCCAGGAATAGGCCGGTGCTTAGAAGGGTTAGCTATGCCGAGTTGAAGTCGGGGAGGGTGCGCATAGGGGATCGCGAGGTCCCTGCCTCGTCCATGTCGAGCCTGCCTAAGGCTAGGGAGGTGGCTGAGACGTTGAAGAGGTGGATAATGGAGGGGGGGTTCACGCTAACTAGGCCAGTGGAGCTCCTGCCCACCTACAGGGAGCTCAAGGGGCTGGAGGCAAGGAAGTACGAGCCTAAGGTGAGGGACGTCATGAGTCCCAGGGTGGTGAAGGCAAGCCCTGATGATGACGTTAAGAAAGTGGCCAAGCTCATGGTCACCTACGGCACGGACCACGTCGTCATAGTAAATCGCGAGGGTAGGCTGATGGGCATTGTAACCTCGTGGGACTTGGCTAAGGCGCTGGCCAACGATAAGCGAAGCTTGAGCGAGGTGATGACGACCCAAGTAATAGTCGCCAGGCCAGACGAGTCTCTGCACATAGCAGTCTCGCGACTTGAGAAGCACGGAATCTCCGGCATGCCCGTGGTGGATGAGGGGTGGAGGGTGGTGGGGATCATAACTAGCGACGACGTGGCGAAAATGTGGAGGGCGAGGGCTAGTTGAAGCTAAAGATAATCTACAATAGAGAGCACGTGAGCCGGCCGGTATTGGCAAACGTAGTCATTAAGACGGGGGAGCCGGTGAACATCTTAGAGGCTAGCATAACCCCGAGGGGAGGGGAGATGGTGATAGATGTATCTGACGAGGCTAGCGTTGAGAGAGTTATTGAGGCGTTCAAGGAGGAGGGGGTGACCGTAAGGGAGCTCACTAAACAGCTAGAAATAGACGTCGCAAAGTGCATATCGTGCGGGGCCTGCACCTCCCCATGTCCCGTGGGGGCCATTAGGATGGAGGGGGAGGTAGTTAGGGTGGAGGAAGGGAGGTGTGTGAGGTGTCAGGCCTGCGTCTATGCGTGCCCCGTGAGGGCAATAAGACTGCTGTGAGGGGTAAGTGCGAGGGGCTTATTGCGTATAAGCAGAGCCTGTTAAAGGTGATCGTCGATAGGCCTGAGCTAATAAGTGTGGCGCGCTCCTCTCTGCTTACCCATAGGCTGCTCTTGGACTCCTACGTGGAGCTGCGCCCGGACTTTAAGATAGCCCTCTCTCCTATCAAGGTGGAGGCCTGGGCCCCCCTCGTAGCTAAGCTAGCTGCCGAGGCCGCTGAAATAGCTGGAGTCGGGCCGATGGCCGCAGTGGCTGGTGCCATAGCCCAAGCAGTCATGCTCGATCTAATTCGAGGGGGGGCCGCAGTGGCAGTGGTGGAGAACGGCGGTGAAGTGTCGGCGCTGTCCGACGGCAAGCTCACTGTGGCGATCTACGCAGGACGTTCGCCATTATCAATGAGGCTAGGGTTTGAGCTAGATGTCGTCGACTACCCCATAGGTATAGCCACTAGCTCAGCTACGGTGAGCAGGTCGATTAACTTCGGCCAAGCGGATGCGGCCGTGGCCATTGCTGACGAGGCCTCCGTAGCGGATGCGGCGGCTAAAGCCATATGCAATGCAACTGTAGGTAGTGACGACGAGTCAGCGGTGCGTAAGGCCCTCGAGACTGCCGACGAATTGAGGCCATACATTAGGGGGGCCCTGGTAATTAAGGGCAAGCACCTAGGGCTAACTGGGAAGCTGCCAAAGCTCGTGAGGTTCGAGGGCTCGACGTAGGCTTAGTGGTGCTTGTAAGTTCTCAGGCGAAGCCGCCCCCTGCGAAATATTTATTTACGAGGGTGAATGTCCCTCACGGAGCCTCCCCGGCCTTCATTGCAAGACCTGGCTGGGGGGTGTGGGGTGGAACTAGGCAGGCACCTCATAGCGGAGCTTCAGGGCTGCGACCCTGAGAAGCTTTCGCGTGCAGAGGAAGTCGAGAGGCTCTTACTCTATGCTGCCAAGAGCTCTGGGCTGATGGTGATAGACGTAAAGACTCACTACTTCAGCCCGGGTGCTACCTCCATGGTGATCATAGGGGAGTCGCACCTTTCGATACATACCTGGCCGGAGTATGGCTACGCAGCAGTAGATGTATTCGTGTGCGGGGGCAGGGACCCGAGGAAGGCTCTTGAGGTCATAGTTAAGGAACTTAAGCCTAAGAAAGTTAGGGCCCTAGAAGTTAGGCGCGGGATCGATACGCTGAGAGTCGAAGAGGTCCTGGACCTATAGGAGCTGTGGCGAAGGTCGGGGCCGCTGGCCCCAACTACATACTCTAAGCCTTAAACCAGGTGAACATGTAGTAGTTGAGCTCCTTCGTAGTTGGGTTCGTGGTGGCCAGTATGAACTTTTTCTTCACACTGTGGGAGAGCCTCCCAGCTCTAACGACGTCCATCGGGCTCATCTTAGTATTTGGAGGAACTACGTGAACTAAGAAGGGGGCGTGGTCTATGCCGGGGCCATACTTGTAGACCGCAAAAGTGGCCCCGAACTTAAGGCCGGGGCGCACGACATACCCCCTCTCCCTCAAGTCCTTGTACACCCTATATTGATCTAGGAAGTTCTCTTCATAGCGCATCCCAAGCTCCCTTAGCTCATCTACGGTGAGGGGCCTGCCGTTGACGTCAATTACCTCGATCCTTGCTTTTTCGACGAGGTAAAGCGTCTCAATCAACGACAGCTCCAAGGGGCGCCCGACGTCGACATCCTTAGGCTTATCTACCCCTAGGAACTTACCGTAAAAGCCCTCCCTATAGAGCTTAGAGGCGTGCCTGACGTCCCATACCATTACCCTTCCGCTAATTATGACGGCTCTAGGCTTCTCCTCCAAGGCTCTTAGAGGGTGGGGCGGAGGGTGCTTAAAAGGCGATTATCCTATGCGGTAGAGGGCTATGAGTCTCAGGTCTTGGACGGCGTCCATTATTGTGTCCGACATCTCCTCCATGCGCTCGCAGACGTCCCTAAGGAGCAGGGTCAGGGGAGGGGTGGTCACTTCAAGTATCTTCATGTCTAAGTCGCGATGGAGTCGGTCGATCTCCTCCTCCGCCTTCTCTATATCTTTACAAATAGCTAAGGCCCTCTCGACGTTAAAGCTGTACACGAAGAAGGCCTCCTTGAGCCTCTCACAGAGCTGGAGGGTCGTCTCGGCCAGCTCATTCAGGCCAGCCACTATTTCCGCTGGCGGGAACCAGCCTTTATCGCAAGCTATCGACGCTCTGTACGCAGTGCTATACGCCAAGTCAGCCACCTTATCTAAGTCTATGGACATTCTAATCCAGTCCTCCCTGTTCAAGATAGCCACGGAGGCTTTGGCCAAGTACTCGTAGATGTTCCTCCTGCAGTCATCAGCCTCTCCCTCCATTTGCTTAGTCTTAGCTAAGTGAAGGAGCACCGCTCTTGGGTTCATTGAGGTGTAGCTCTCGATCGTTAGTACCATCCCCCTGACCGCCTCACAGACCCTCCTCACGTGCTCGAGGACCAAGTCCCTCACCTTACGCTCCACGGCGGAGGCGGCCTCCTCCCTAATCAGGCTCATCCCAGGGCCCCCTTTCCACTAAAGGGTTCTAAGGTCTTAAACTCTAATAACTTTTATGTTTTCCACCTTAAGTTAAGTAGAGGGCTGCGTGGGCCGAGGCTATGCACACTAGCATTATGGATGCCGCTTAGGGGCCGGGGCTTCGCTTAGGGCAGGGCTAGCGTAGGGTTCCCAAGCTTAACTCCGCCCCGGAGTGATGGCTACATGGAAGGTGCTTAAGTTCGGGTAACTTTTATTAAGAGGGGTCTGACTCGGCTGGGTTGGGTTCTAATCTCACGCGGAAAGAGAGGCTGGCGCGGCCAAAAAGCTATTTTAGTTCTTGAAGACGGCACGGTCTTCGAGGGGGTCGGCTTTGGCAGACCAGGACTTGTAACGGGCGAGGTCGTATTCACTACCGGGATGGTGGGATACCCTGAGGCCCTTACAGACCCCTCGTATAGGGGCCAGATACTTTGCTTCACTTACCCATTGATAGGAAATTACGGAGTTCCGTCCTACGAAGATGTCGACGAATTTGGAATTCCGCTGCACTTCGAGTCTACGCAAATCCAAGTGAGGGGAGTGGTTGTCCATGAGCTCTGCTGGGAGCCGTACCATTGGGCGTCGAGGAGGGGTCTCAATGACTGGCTCGAGGAGGAGGGCGTGCCGGGGATAGCTGGCATCGATACAAGGGCGTTAACGAAGAGGCTAAGGGAGGCTGGGGTGATGATGGGTGCTCTTCAAGTGGCCGAGGAGGTCTCTCTAGAGGAGTGCCTCGAGGCCTTGAAGCACGCCCCGCGATACGATGAAGTAGACTATGTAAGGGAGACGACGGTGAAGGAGCCGGTCGAGCATCGAGGGCCGGGCCCGAGGGTAGTCGTGATCGACTGCGGAATTAAGGCAGGGATACTTAGAGCTCTGCTCAGCAGGGGGTTCTCGGTAGTAAGGCTGCCCTACACCGCCTCGGCCGACGAAGTATTGAGCTATGAGCCCAGGGGGGTCCTAATTAGCAACGGCCCAGGGAACCCCGTGAGGTGCAGGGACGCCATTGAGGCCGCGAGGGAGGTCTTTGAGGCAGGCTTGCCGCTATTCGGAATCTGCCTTGGAAATCAAATAATATCGCTCGCACTAGGGGGGAGCACGTATAAGCTAAAATATGGACATAGAGGGCAAAATAAGCCGTGCATAGATTTAGATACGGGTCTATGCTATGTAACTAGCCAAAATCATGGCTATGCTGTCGATCCGAACTCGCTGAAGGGCACGGGGCTGCGTGTGTGGTTCCTAAATGCTGACGACAAGACCGTCGAGGGGATAAGGCACGAGTCGAGGCCCTGCCTGGCCGTGCAGTTCCACCCAGAGGCTAGGCCAGGGCCGTACGACACTGAATGGATCTTTGA
>JAWAOK010000026.1:0-17153 GCA_038894875.1 Candidatus Nezhaarchaeales archaeon | reverse complement strand
CTCAGGGTCACGGCTACGCTACGGTAGCTGCCCGGGCCTAGTGGAGTGGCCGTGGGCCCCTTGAGTAGGGCGTGGCAGGACTTGATGCGCTCCACGTCCTCGTCGCTTATCTGGAGGCCGGTCCTCTCGTACTTAGACGCTCCAGCCTCGATGAAGACGAAGTCGAAGCCGACCCTCCCGTAGGCCTCCTCCAGCCTCCTGAGGACGTAGAGCGCGGCCTCCACGACCTCCGGCCCCACCCCGTCCCCGGGGATGACGGCCACCTTGTACTGGGCCATCACGACGGCCTAGCTGCGCGCCCCTATTTAGGCCTAAGCTCAGTCTAGCACCCTCAGCCCCCACCTGCACGAGACCTCGCCGCGCCCGGCCAGCCTAGGCCCCTCGAGCAGCCTCACCTCCACCCTGAGCCCGAGCCCCTCGGCCAGCCCCTCCAGGACCGCCTGCGTAAACCCTGAGCAATCGTAGCCCCCCGCCCCCCACTCAGCTAGGGCCCGGCGCGCGCTGCACCCGAGCACCCTGAGCTCAACTTCGCCGCCGCTAGCTGAGACGTCGGCCTCCTCTAGGACCGCCCAGTGGGAGCTCCTCAAGGCCTCGGCGAGCCTGTCGGCGCCCCTGAGCTCGGGCGGCAGGGCGCGTCCGAGGCCGCTCCCCTCCCTCAGCCCGACCCCCCTCCCGATCTCGAGCCACCGCGGCCCCTTGAACAGCCCCGGCCCCAGGGCCTCTACAACCATAGCCAGGGTCCTCCACCACCCGTAGGAGCAGGCCCAGAGGAGGGACGCGTGGACCCAGGACGGGCCAGCTCGCTGCGCCATGGGCTCAGCAGGAGGCGCTGGGGGTCTTAAGCGTGCGCTGCCCCACGCCGCCTAGGCGGGAGGCCATGGCCAAGGCCTCCTCTAGGAACCTCCTAGAGGCCTCCTCCCTGCCCTCCCTCGTCAGCGTTATGAGGACGACCCCCCTGCCGCCCTTGATCTCATCGACCAGCCCTCCCCTCGCCCTAAAGTGGACGGTGCCCAGCACTAGCTTGCCGCTGCTCAGGGCCTCCCTAACGGCCTGCTTGAAGGGCTCGCTGAAGAGCTCCATGGGCCCCACCTCGTCCACGACCACTACGTCGCAGAGCTCCACCGCCCTCCTGATGGCCTCCACTCCGACGGACTCCAGGTCGCTCAAGTTCACCCTGTACTTCCCCACGCTAGGGCCCCTCGGCTGCTCGACGCTAGCTAGGACCCCCGTCCTGCCGGTCAGGAGGTCCACGATCTCGAAGCCCCACCTAGCCCCTCCCCTCCTCACCTCCCTCGACACCATGCCCCCCACCCTCAGCCCCCTGCGCTTAAGCTCCTCAGCCGCCCTCATCACCAGGGTCGTCTTCCCCGAGCCCGGGGGGCCGGTGACGAATAGGGCGGGCATGGGGCTCACGGGCGCAGCGAGGACATTATTAAGGACGTCAGGAACCAGAGGAGGATGAAGATTAGCATCGCGTTGAAGAGCCACTGCCACCTAGCCACCTTGGCCCTCTGCGCCTCGAACTTCGCCCGGCAGTCGATGCTGCAGAGCGGGGGCTCCCCAGGGGTCGTGTACATGAAGGAGATGGGCCTCCCGCAGACCACGCAGTGCTTGTGGAGGGGGGCCTGGCTGCCCACCTTCATCCACACCTCCCGACACTTATCGCTACAGAGCGGAGGGCCCTCGGAGAAGGGAGGGTATATCGAGGACCCGCAGACTACGCAGTGCTTGTGCTCGTAGGCCGACTTGGCCCCCTCCGTACTGAGGCCGGGGCCCCTAGCTTAATAGCTTTAGGCCCGCGCCATCCGCGGGTCCAGCCCGGCCGCTAGCCCCGTGCCCCGCGGGCCCGGGAGGGGCTCAGGTCCACCCCCCTCACCTCCCCCTCGACGAGCTGGAAGGCCGCGGCGGAGCCGTCGAGGGAGCTCACTATGAGCCACACGAGGGGCCAGCGCTCCATCCCCTCCAAGTCCTCCCGCGAGGGGCTCGGCGGGGCTGGGTGGGAGTGGTAGATCCCTACGACGTCTAGGCCCAGCTCCTCCGCCTTTACGTAGGCTCTGTAGACGTCCTCGGGCCTGGCCCTGAAGCGCAGGGGGGAGGCGGACACGTTCTCGAGGGGCTCGAGGGCCTCCACCACCGCGTCCTCTCCGTCGAATAGGCCGAGGAGGAGGCCGCAGAGCTCGACCTCGCTCCTGAGGGCCGAGTCCACTAGCTTCTTAAGGTCCTCCTCGCGCACAATAAGCCTGCGGACTGCGCGAGGCACGGAGGGCAGGAGGGGGGCTTGGCTATAAGCCTTGGTCCGCTGGAGGGAGGGGGGGCGTGAGGCCAGCCATAGTGGGCTACGGGAGGACTAAGTTCGGGGAGCACTACGAGAAGGGGCCCGAGGACCTAGTGGGGGAGGCTGGCCTAAAGGCCCTGGACTCGGCCGGCCTGGAGAGGAAGGACATAGAGTACTGCTTCCTCTCGGACTACTTCCTCCAGCTCACGAACAAGATAGGCATAGAGGAGGGGTTCGTGTCCGAGCTCCTGGAGCTCCACGTGCCTATGGAGAGGTGCAGGTCCTTCAGCTCGGCCCTCTTCAGCGCCTACCACTCAATAATGGCGGGGAGGTGCGAGGTGGCCCTCGTGGGGGGAGTAGAGAAGCTGACCGACCGGCTGGATAAGGTCAGGGACGACTTAATGATGCTCCAGGACCCCTGGAGCTACTACGCTGGCGGGAGCCCCGAGGCCAGCCACGAGCTGATGCTGAGGTTCTACGTGAGGGAGCACGGCCTGGGCGGGGTGGAGGAGGTGCTAGAGGCCCTGGCGCTAATAGCCGTGAAGAACCACTCCTGGGCCTCCCTGAACCAGGACGCCCACTTCTACGGTAGGAGGGTGACGCTAGAGGACGTCGTAGAGGCTAGGAAGAGGGAGGCCAGGCTGCTCGGCCTCTACGACTTCGCCCCCATCTCAGACGGGGCCTCGGCCGTCATACTAGCCAGCCCGGACAGGGCTCGAGAGCTCTGCGACGACCCGGTCTACGTGAGGGGCTTCCACTTAGCCACTGACTACATCTCGTACCCCTGCAGGGAGGAGAGGGCGGGCTTCCTAGCCGCTAGGCTGGCCGTAGGGAGGGCCCTCAGTATGGCTAGGCTGGGGATTGAGGACGTGGCCGTGGCGGAGCTCTACGACCAGTCGACGCTAATGGAGCTCGTGGGCCTGGAGGACGCGGGCTTCTGCCAGCGGGGGGAGGCGTGGAGGGTGGTGATCGAGAGCCTGGGCGGCGGGGGGAGGGCGTATAGCCTGCGTGGGAGGGAGCTCTTCGTAAACACTAGCGGGGGGAGGAAGGGCGACGGGAACCCGCTCGGGGCGAGCGGGGGGGCCATGATAATAGAGCTAGCTAAGCAGCTGAGGGGGGAGGCTGGGCCGAGGCAGGTGCCCCTGACTGGGCGCCGGAGTGCAGCTATGATGGTGGAGATGGAGGGGTTCGGGACGAAGGTCTACGCCCACGTCCTATCTAGGGAGGAGTACTAGCGGGCCGCTCGATCTGCTTTTAAGCCCTAGGGCAGAGGGGGAGGGGAGTTGAGTAGCGAGCCGATAGAGCGCAGGGTCTCCTACATCGGCGACAGGCTCAGGGGCTCCCGGTGCCCAGTCTGCGGCCGCGAGTACTTCAGGCCCAGGCTCTACTGCGGCAGCTGCGGGAGGGACACCGTGGGGAGGATGGAGGACATTAGCCTATTCTATGAGAAGGGGGTGCTCGAGGTGTGCACGGTAGTTAGGGAGCCTACGAATAGGTTCAGGGGGCTGGGTAGCTACGTGTACGGAATAGCGTCCTTCCACGACGGGGCCGTCGAGGTCCCAGTCAGGGTCACCGACTTAGTAGCAGACGAGGTGGTCGACCCGTCGCAGTTCGAGGGCCGCGAGGTGGTGCCGAGGATTAGGCGCAGGTACGCCGTGGGCCCCAGCGAGGTCGTGCCCACCATCTCGCTCGCCGTTACCTTCGCCGACGAGTACTACCCCCACCAGCCGCTGGAGGTGGGGGAGCCTAAGGTGAGGGCGGAGAGGCCGGGCATAGTCGGGTACGGGGTGTACACGCCAGTGTTTAGGATAAGGGAGGAGGGGATGGAGAGGACGGTGCCCTTCGTTGACGAGGACTCGATAACTGCCGCTGTCGAGGCGGGGAAGCAGGCGATCATCCACGCGGGCGTAAGCCCGGGGCTAATTAAGAAGGTGTACGTGGGCTCGGAGTCCAACCCCTACGCAGTGAAGCCCATAGCCTCTAAGGTGGCCCAGGTCCTGGAGCTGGGCGCGAGCCTGGAGGGGGGGATGCAGGAGGTAGACGCCGTGGACACTCAGTTCGCCTGCAAGGCGGCCACCAGCATGTTTAAGGACGCCGCCGCGCTGACGTACTACCCGTTCGTGGAGACGCCCTTAGCCATGGTGATAGGGACCGACAACGCCCAGGCCGCGCCGCGAGGCACGCCGGGAGGGGAGCTGGACTTCTTCGTGGGCTTCGGAGCCTCCGCGTTCATCTTCGGGGTGTACGACGTAATCGCTGAGCTCGAGGCGTGGTGCTCGTGCACCTCAGACACCCCGGACTTCTGGCGCAGGGACCTGCAGCCCTACCCCAGGCACGGGGGCAGGTTCACCGGGGCCCCGGCGTACTTTAAGCACATAGAGAAGGCCGCTAGGAGGCTGATGGAGAGGTACGGCTACGAGCCCTCTGACTTCGACTACTTCGTCACCCACCAGCCCAACCCCTCCTTCCCAGTCAAGGTGGCTAGGAGCCTGGGGTTCCGAGAGGAGCAGTATGAGGCGGGGCTGCGAGTGGCGAAGTTCGGCAACACGTACTCTAGCTCCAGCCCGCTCGGGCTGGCGGCCGTGCTGGACAAGGCCGAGCCGCACCAGCGCATCCTCCTAGTCAGCTACGGCTCCGGGGCGGGCAGCGACGCCTACGCCTTCGTAACCACTAAGCTAATAATTGAGAAGAGGCGTAGGCAGAGGTTTACGGTGGAGTGGCAGGCAGAGAACCCCTTCCTGCGCTACATAGACTACGCTACGTACAGGCGCTTCAAGGAGGGGCTGGAGCTCCCATCGTGGTAGCCACCTAAAGCTAAAAAGGCCTCCGCCTCCCCCTAGCTACGATGTCCTTCAGCTGGGTGGTTAGGGGGAGGGTCCTGAAGTACGGGGACAACATAGATACGGACGTCATCGTCCCAGGGAGGTACTTAGTATACATAGACCCCAGCGAGCTGGCCAAGCACGCCATGGAGGGGATAGACCCCAGCTTCCCAGAGAGGGCGAGGCAGGGGTGCGTGCTAGTGGCTGGGAGGAACTTCGGGTGCGGCTCCAGCCGCGAGCAGGCGCCCGTGGCGCTGAAGCACGCGGGGGTGAGGGCGGTGGTGGCTGAGTCCTTCGCTAGGATCTTCTACCGCAACGCCTTCAACGTCGGGCTGCCGGCGATTGCGCTGCCTAGGGCCAGGGAGCTCTTTGACGAGGGGGACGAGGCTGAGGTTGACTTGAGGGCGGGGGTGGTGAGGAACCTGTCGAGGGGGGCGGAGGCGAGCTTCAAGCCGCTCCCCCAGATGCTCCTGGACATTCTGGCCGCCGGCGGGCTAGTTGAGTACATGAGGCTCAGGCTCAGGCCCCAGGGCGGCTAGGGAAGAGCCTCCCCAGGAGCTCCTCCACTAAGCTCGGCTCGCTTAAGCTGTACTTAACGGTATTGAACTCAGCCACCAGCTCGTGCACCTCGCGCTTAATGAGCTCCGGGTCCTCCTTCTTAATGAGTAGCCTGGCCATTAGCTCGGCCACCCTCTCCATCTCCCCCTCCCTCATGCCCACCCTCGTGACCTCCTGGGTCCCCAGCCTAATCCCCGACGGCTCCCGCGCCCTCTCTAGGGCGTCCCAGGGGAGCAGGTTCTTGTTGACGATTATGTCAGCCTGCTCCAGCCTCCTGGAGGTCGGCCCCCCACCCCCCAGGCTAGACACGTCCAGCACCACTTGGTGGCTCTCCGTGAAGCCCCTGTGCGAGCCGAGGACGTTGAACCCGTGGTCCCTCAGGGCCTTGGCCAGGGACTTGGAGTTCCTGACGACCTGGAGCGCGTACTCGCGCCCGTAGACCGCCATCTCAGCGAGCGTCACGGCTAGGCTCGCGAGCCTAGCGAGGTGGTGGTTGGAGACGAGGCCGGGGAAGACGGCCCTCTTCACCTTCTTAAATAGGGGCTCGCAGTTGGAGAGCAGCATGCCCCCCTGAGGGCCCGGCAGCGTCTTGTGCGTCGAGCCGGACACTACGTCCGCCCCCTCAGCGAGCGGGTCTTGGAAGGCGCCCCCGGCCATTAGGCCGAGCACGTGGGCGGCGTCGTAGTGGACGGTGCAGCCGTAGGGCTCGGCCAGCCTCTTCACCTCCCTCACCGGGTGGGGGAATAGGATCAGGCTGCCGCCGAGGGTCACGACCCTCGGCCTGACGGACTCCATCAACTCAGCCAGCGCGCCGACGTCGATGGTCAGGTCCTCGCGGTTGAGCGGGAGGGGGTGGACCCTGAGCCCCCTGTAGCCAGCGGCGCCCAGCTCGCTGCAGCTTATGTGGCCCCCGTTGGGTATGGAGAGGGCCAGCAGGGAGTCCCCGGGCTTGGCCGCGGCGAAGAAGACCGCTAGGTTGGCGAGGGTCCCTGAGATGGGCCTGACGTCCACGAACTTGGCCCTAAATAGCTTCGAGGCCAGCTCGAGGCAGAGGCTCTCCACCTCGTCCACGAAGCGGCAGCCCTGGTACTCGCGGTCGAAGGGCTCCCCCTCTGCGTAACGGTGGTTAAAGTCGCTAGCCAGCAGCGCCCTGGCCAGGGGGCTCATGCGGTTCTCGCTAGCAATTAGGTTTAGCGTGGACCTCCCGCGCCACTCCTCCTGGCTCACGGCGGCCTCCACGACTGCGAGCACTGCGGACTTGGCCTCGTCTACGCTCATGTGGACAGCCTCCTAGCTATGTCCCTCGCTAGCTCCATGGTGCTCGAGCTCCCGCCTAAGTCTGGGGTCAAGTGCTCGCGGGCCCTCAGGGCCCCCACGACCGCCTCCTCCAGGGCCCTCGCCGCCTCCCCCTCGCCCAGCCACTCCAGCATCATCTTAGAGGCCAGTATGGTGGCGCAGGGGTTGGCGACCCCCCTGCCGGCGTACTTGGGGGCGGAGCCGTGGACTGGCTCGAAGATTGCCTTACGCTCCCCTATGTTGGCGGCCGGCGCTAAGCCCAGCCCGCCCACGACGGCGGCCGCCTCGTCGGAGAGTATGTCTCCAAACATATTCGTGGTCACGATCACGTCGAAGGCCTCCGGTTTCCTGACCAGCTGCATGGCGCAGGTGTCCACGTACATCTCCTCAAAGGCCACCGACGGGTGCCTTAAGGCTACCTCCCGGCAGCACCTAGCGAAGAGGCCGTCCGTCACCCTCATGACGTTGGCCTTGTGGACCGCGGTGACCTTCCGCTTGCTGCGCCCCTCGGCCAGCCTAAAGGCGCACTCGGCTATGCGCAAAGACCCGGCCCTCGTTATCGGCCTGAGGCACACCGCCGCCTCGCCGGGCACTACCTCGAACTCCCAGCCCTTGTACACGTCCTCAGTGTTCTCGCGGACGATGACGAAGTCGGCGCTGGGGCTCAGGCAGGGCACGCCCGGGTACGCCTTGAACGGCCTGACGTTGGCGTAGAGGTCGAGGAGGAGCCTGAGCCTCACGATGACGTCGGCCGCCGACTCGCCGACGGGCCCCTTGAGGCAGGCGTCGGCCTCCTCAGCTATGACCCTGAGGGTCTCGTCGGGGAGGGCCTTCCCGTACTTCTTTAAGGCCGCGTCCCCGGCCTCGACCACGACGAACTCGAGGCTCAGGCCCTTCACCACGTCCTGGAGGGACTCTAGGACGTAGAGCGCGGCCTCCACGACCTCCGGCCCCACCCCGTCGCCAGGGACCACGGCTATCTTGTACTTGCCCATGGCTAGCACCGCGGGCCGGGGCTAGACACGGCCAGGTTCACGGCCACCTCAGCTATGTCCGCCCCGTACTCGGCTACGCGGCGTAGGCTGTCGAGGGCCAGGCTTAAGTTGACTACGTACCTGGGGGCTAGGTTCAGGGAGGCTAGCCTCTCGGCCTCCCGCCTGCTGGCCTCGACGGTCTCAGCCGACAGCCCTATGGACGAGTTGGCCCCCTCGACGTCCAGGGCCTCCAGGGCCTCCATGGCCTTTGAGTAGGCCCTGCCAGCGAGCTCGCCCACCTCCAGAACCCCCCCGACTACCTCCGGGTCTAGCCTCCGGTCAAGCCCCAGCGTCAGGCTGGCCACGCGGGCGGAGTGGTCCGCGACCCTCTCAATGCTCTTCGCCACTAGCCTGTACCCTAGGCAGTCCTTGGGCCCCCTCAGCCCTATCTCCTCGATGAGGGGCCTGTTCTGCACGGCGGTCTTGAGCTGCCTGACTATGAAGAAGTAGAACCTGTCCACTTCGTCGTCCCTAGCCATGACCTCGGCGGCTAGGGAGTGGTCGGCGGAGGAGTAGGCCGCTAGCGCGTCGCTGTACATGGAGCGAGCTATAGTGCTCATCCTATTCACGGCCCTCTTCAGTGGTAGCTCGGAGTGGCCTATTAAGCACTGGGTGAGGATCTCGTCGGCCGACTCCTCCACTATCTCGAGGCCTATCAGCTTGCGCTTAATCACCTCCTTGAGCAGGGCCCTGTGCTGCAGGGTGCCGTGGTGGAACCTCACCCTAATGAAGTCGCACCCAGCGAGGTAGTGCGAGATGAAGGTCCTGATGGAGGCCCCCGGGTCTACTGAGGGGTGGACCTCCACGAGCGCCTCCGGCCTAGCCTCCACCTTAACGTCCCCCCTAGGGACGAGGAGGAGGGACGAGTCCGCCTGCTGAATTAGGGCGACCGTGTGGCCGGGCTTGAGGCCCACCCCCCTAGCCCACTCCTTGGGGAGGGAGATTATGTACGTGGACCGGCCGGTGAGCTGCACGCGCCTGTACTCTACGGCGGTCAAGCCCCTCCTTACAGGCTGCGAGGCGGGGGCTAAAAAGCTCCCTAGGGGGCGCCTAGGACGCTCTTAGCTAGGCTCAGGAACTCCTCGTCGCTAAGCGCCGACTTGCGCTCCTCGCTGGCCCTCTTCACCGCCTCGACTACCTTCAAGAGCTCCTCGTCGCTCACCGGGAGGCCCAGCTCCTCTAGCTTCGACTTAATTGCATGCCTCCCCGACAGCTTCCCAATGACTAGCCTCCTGCGCTGGCCGACGAGCTCGGGCGGGTAGGGCTCGTAGGTAATGGCGTTGACTAGGACCGCGTGCTGATGCACCCCGCTGACGTGGGCGAAGACGTTGTCCCCGGCCAGCGGCTTGAGCGGGTGGATCTTGATGTTGGAGACCCTCTCCACTAGCTTGCAGAGCTCGTAGAGGCGCTCAGTATTGAAGCAGCCGATCCTGTAGAGGTTGTTGAGGGCCAGCACGACCTCCTCAGTGGCCGTGATGCCCGCCCGCTCGCCCAGGCCGTTGACTGACGAGGATATCACCGACGCGCCCTCCTCCACCGCAGCTAGGGAGTTCGCCAGCCCGAGGCCGTGGTCGTTGTGGCAGTGGACCTCGATGGGCGTGCCCGGGGGGAGGGACTCGACGAGCTGCCTAATTAGGAAGCGCATGGCCGACGGGTGGATGCAGCCGAGGGTGTCGACGACCCTCGCCCTATCGCAGCCAGCCTCGACGACCGTCCTAAACACCCTCTTGAGGAAGTCCAGGTCGGTCCTAGTCGAGTCCTCGGCGCTGTAAGTTACGTAGAGGCCGTGGTCCTTGGCGTACTCCACGAGCTCGACCGCCCTCTCCAAGTACTCCTCCCTCGTCATCCTTATCTTGTACTTCAGGTGGATGTCCGACGGGGGGAAGGAGAGGACGAGGCCGTAGGCGTCGCACTTAATCACTTCGTCTATGTCCGACTTCACCGCCCTGGCGAAGCCGAAGACCTGGGCCCTGAGGCCCTCCTTAACTATGGCCCTGAGGGCCTCCCGCTCGCCCTGAGAGGCCGCGGGGAAGCCCGCCTCTATCTGCTGAATCCCGACTGCGTCCAGCGCGCGGGCGATGGCCAGCTTGTCCTCAGGCCTGAAGACTACGCCGGGGGTCTGCTCCCCCTCGCGCAGCGTGGTGTCGTGTATTATGACTCGCTCCGGCAGCCTCATCAGCCCCCTGACCTCTGGGAGGAAGTTCAGGGGGCTGACCGCTATCCTCTCATCAACCCCGCCCAAGGAGCTGCCCCCTTAATTAGAAACTAGGCCTAGGGGTCCCTTTGACAGCCTTATAAGCTTTTCTATAAGCTGAGTCAAAGGGACCCTTTTATAATATAAAGGGCCAGGCTTTAAGAGGGCGGCCGGGCTAGCGGGGGCCTCGAGTTGAAGGTAGTCAAGCTGTCCGAGCTAGGGCCGGGGCTCCTCGAGCGCCTGGTCAGGAGGGGGCCGGAGGGGCTCTCCTCAGTAATGGAGGAGGTGCGTAGGATAGTGGCCGAGGTGAGGGACCGGGGGGACGAGGCCCTGAGGAGGCTGTCGCGCCAGTTCGATGGGGTGGAGGTAGAGGACTGGAGGCTCGAGGCGGACGAGGAGGAGGTCGAGGGGGCCTACAGGGCCGTCGGCGAGGGGGGGCTGAGGGCCATTAGGGAGGCCATAGCTAACGTAAGGAGGTTCCACGAGGCCACGAGGCCCGCGAGCTCCTCGATTAAGGTGGTCGAGGGGCTGGTGGCGGGGCGCCTAGTCAAGCCGCTGAGGCGCGTGGGGGTCTACGTCCCGAGGGGGAGGGCCGGCTACCCCTCGACCGCCATCATGACTGTGGTGCCAGCGAAGGTGGCCGGGGTCGAGGAGGTGATCGTCTGCACGCCGCCGCTCAAGGATGGGAGGGCCCCCCCGTCGACCCTCGTCGCCGCCGTGGAGGCGGGGGCGGACAGGGTGTTTAAGGTGGGCGGGGCCCACGCGATAGCCGCCATGGCCTACGGCACTCAGAGCATACCCAGGGTGGAGAAGGTAGTCGGGCCCGGGGGGCTGTACGTGACCGCGGCCAAGGTGGCCGTGAGCCTGGACGTGGCCGTCGACCTGCCCGCCGGCCCGAGCGAGATAGTGGTCCTGGCGGACGAGGCGGACCCCGCGCTAGTAGCCATGGACCTACTGGCCCAGGCGGAGCACGGGCCGGGCTCGATGGCCATCTTGATTACGACGTCCGTGAAGTTGGCGGAGGAGGTGGCTAGGGAGGTGGAGGGGGCTGGCGCGCCGGAGGGCTTGGGCGAGCGGGCGCTGGCGATAGTCGTCGAGGACCTGGGGAGGGCCGTCGAGCTAGTGAACGAGCTCGCGCCTGAGCACGTGGAGCTCCTCGTCAAGGACCCGATGAAGGCGCTGGGCTCACTGAGGAACGCTGGGGCGGTGTTCGTGGGCCCCCTCTCCGCCGCCGCCCTGGGGGACTACGTAGCCGGCCCCAGCCACGTACTGCCGACGGGGGGCTACGCGCGAGCCTTCTCCGGGCTCTCGTGTAGGGACTTCGTCAAGGAGGTGAGCTTCGTGGCCTGCCTCCCCCAGGGGCTCAGGGCCGTGGGGAGGGCCGCTGTCGAGCTGGCGAGGATGGAGGGCTTCGAGTTCCACGCCCTCTCGATCGAGGAGAGGCTCAGGAGGCTCGGGGAGGGTTGACCGCAGCGCGGGCTCGCGAGGGCCGGGGGCGGCGATGCTCCTAATCCCCTCCATAGACCTGGTCAGGGGCAGGGTGGTGAGGCTGACTAGGGGGAGGCTGGAGGAGGCCAAGGTCTACTTCGAGGACCCGGTCGAGGCCGCTAGGAGGTGGGTCGACGAGGGGGCGGACGCGCTCCACGTAGTAGACATAGAGGCGGCCATGGGGATCGGGGACAACCTCAGCCACATCAAGAGGGTGCTGTCTGCCGTCGACGTGGAGGTGCAGGTGGCTGGGGGGGTGAGGAGCTTGGAGAGGGCCAGGGAGCTCGTGGAGCTCGGGGCGGCGAGGGTGGTGGTCGGGACTAAGTTCGTCGAGGACCCGGGGTGGCTCAGCCGGCTCGTCGCTGAGCTGGGGGGCCGGAGGGTGGTGGTGGCGCTGGACCACAGGAGGGGGCTGGCGGCCGTCAGGGGATGGACGGAGGTCACGCCGCTGAGGGTAGAGGAGCTGGCCAGGGAGGCAGAGCGCAGGGGGGCGGGGTGGCTACTAGTGACGTCCATCGATAGGGACGGGACCCTAGAGGGCATCGACGCCGACGTGCTGAGGAGGGTGGCCGCCGCCGTTAGGCTGCCGATCATCGCCGCTGGTGGAGTCGGGAGCGTCGGGGACGTGGTTGAGGCCGCGCGCGCTGGGGCGTCGGGGGTAATTATAGGCAAGGCTCTTTACGAGGGGAGGCTCAGCCTAGGTGAGGCCGCCCGGGCGCTAGCTAGGGCGGGCCTGAGGTGATGGTGGTGGGCAGGCTCGCGGAGGCAATCGAGGCTAGGCTCAGTGGGGCTAGGCTGGGGCTTAGCCACGGGAGCGACGCCGATGGGGTGGTGTGCGCCGCCCTCTTCCTAAGGCGCCACCCCGGGGGCAAAGTGGTGTTGGCGGAGCCGTGGGAGCTCAGGCCGACCTGGAGGTGCTGGTTCAACTGGGTAGCGTGGGACTTCGTGGCCGACCTGCCGTGCCCCTTCAGGGCTAGGCTGCACGTGGACCACCACAGGACTGGCAGGCCCTGCGCTAAGCGAGAGTTCTTCAGCCCAGGGGCCCCCTCCGCCGCCTCCCTAGCGGTGGCGGCCCTGGGCCTGGAGGGGGACGGGGCCGCCGTCGAGCTGGCGGAGCTGGCCAACGAGTGCGACACGGCCAGCATTAAGTCCAGGGAGGCCTGGGACCTGAACGACGCGGTGAAGGGGTCGAGCCCGGAGGACCGAGTGCTCCTAGTTAGGCTGCTCGCCGCTGAGGGGGTGGGGGCGCTAAGCTACCCAGCCGTGAGGCAGTGGATAGAGGTCAATAGGGCGAGGAGGCAGAGGGCCTTCGAGCTGGCGAGCAAGGTGAGGGTGAGGGACTACGTATTCGTCAAGCTGAGCGTAGACGACGAGCGCTTCCCCGTCAGGGCCTTCATGCTGAACTTAGAGGAGAGGGGCGCTAAGCTGACCTGCGTAATTACGCCCAAGAGGGGTAGGTTCAAGATACACCTAGGGTCTAGGCACGACAGCGGGGTGGACTGCGCCGAGCTAGCGATGAGGGTGGGAGGGGGAGGCCACTTCCACGCCGCCGGGGCCACCGTCGACGACGTGGACGCGGCGCTTAAGAGGCTGGCCGAGGCCCTCGGCGTTGGAAAGATTGAAATAGAGGAGCTGACGTACTAGCGGGCCCAGTGGTGCGCATGTCGGTCAAGAGGATAATCCCCTGCCTAGACGTGAAGGGGGGGAGGGTGGTGAAGGGGGTCAAGTTCGTCGGCCTGAGGGACGCCGGCGACCCCGCCACATTGGCTAAGCTCTACGAGGAGCAGGGGGCCGACGAGGTGGTCCTCTTAGACATTGCGGCGAGCTACGAGGGGAGGAAGACGATGATTGACGTGGTTAGGAGGACGGCTGAGCAGCTCTCCGTCCCGTTTACGGTGGGCGGCGGGGTCTCGAGCGTTGAGGACGTGGAGGCGCTACTCCTAGCGGGGGCCGACAAGGTGTCGATAGGCACCGCGGCGGTCAAGAGGCCGGAGCTAGTGAGGGAGGCGGCCGAGCGCTTCGGCTCAGAGCGCATAGTCGTGGCCATAGACGCCAAGCGAGTGCCCGTGGGCAGCGGGTCTGAGGCGCGCGGGAGGCGCGTCTTTGAGGCGGAGGGGGGCCGCTACTGGTGGGAGGTCTACATCTACGGGGGGAGGGCGCCGACCGGGATGGACGCCGTTGAGTGGGCTGAGGAGGTGGAGAGGCTGGGGGCGGGGGAGATACTGCTAACCAGCATAGATTACGACGGGACCCAGGAGGGGTACGACGTGCCCCTGACGAGGGCCGTGGCGGAGGCCGTGGGCCTGCCGGTGATAGCCAGCGGGGGGGCCGGGCACCCGCAGCACATGTATGAGGTACTGACCGCGGGCAGGGCCGACGCGGCCCTGGCGGCCTCGATCTTCCACTTCGGGAAGTATACCGTGGCTCAAGTTAAGCGCTACCTAGCCGAGCGCGGGGTGCCAGTTAGGCTTTAGTCGGCTGGCGAGCGGCCGCCCCCCTGCGCCAAGTACGAGTCGAGGGTGTTGGGCCTCTCCTGCTGAATGGCCTGGGGCACGTAGCCGCCCTCGACCTTGAGGAGGGGGGGCTCGCAGCCGTAGTACTTCCGGTCCGCGAGCCTCCTCAGCAGCCTAGCGACGACGGGCCTGCTCGGCGGGTCTATCCCCATGCGTATTGAGAGCTTCACCAGCTCCTCCTCGACCTCCCTCACCTTGACCGGCCTGGAGAGCTTTTGATAGGCCTCGAGGGCCGCCCTGTAGGCCAGCCTCCTGAGGGACTCCTGGTCCACCCGGCCGGAGGCCCCGGGCCCCGGGCCGTCTATGTCCATGTCTGAGATCCAGGAGGGGAGGGGGACCCCCGAGTTCTTGACGGCCCTGAGCGCCCTCCTCAGCTTAGCGACCTCCCCCCTGAGCCTCTCGCACTGAGTCTTGAAGTAGCTCAGCGCCCTCCTGAGCTCCTCGAGCTCGCTCGACTGAGCCATCCCCTTGGGGACGTATAGGGAGCAATCGCTATTTATCCCTTTAGATGAGGGGGCGGGGCGGCGCACATTACTATAGAGGCGCCCGAGGGCTTGGGTTAGGCAGCAGCCGGAGGCGCTTGGCATTGACTTAAGTGATGAAAGCCGCAGCGTTGATTAGGGCGCGCGCCGCGCGCTCCCCGAGCCCGCTTGGACCTGCTCGAGCAGTATAGGAGGTGGAGGTCGATGGCGGAGGCCGCGCTGAGCGCTGAGGTAGTCAACGCCGAGCCCGTGGAGGTCGAGGGGCTGGCCTTCGTCGGCATGGGGGGCTCCGGGATAGTCGGGGACTTCGCGTCCTCGCTAATGGAGGGGGCCGAGGTGCCGTCAATGGCCCTGAGGGGGCTGGACCTCCCCCGCTGGGTGGGTAGGCGGTGGCTAGTAGTGGCGATCTCGTACTCTGGAGGCACCCTGGAGACGGTGAGCGTGGCCCACGAGGCCATCCTCAGGGGGGCCAGGGTGGCCGTGGTCTCGTCCGGAGGGGGGCTGCTCGAGCTGGCGAGGGGGCGGGGCCTCCCGCACGTCAGGGTCGAGGGTGGGTACGCGCCCAGGGCGGCCATGCCGGCGATGCTCTACGCCACCCTGAGGCTGCTCTCGAGGCTGGGCTTCGAGGGGGCGCTGGAGGGGGCGGAGGAGGGGCTGAGGGTGCTGGAGGGAGGGGGGGCGGAGGAGGAGGGGCGGAGGCTCTCTAAGTTCCTCGAGGGGTCGGTGCCGCTGGTGGTGGCCGACCAGAGGTTCGCGCCGCTGGCCTGGAGGTTCAAGAGCGAGCTGAGCGAGAACGCCAAGGTGCCGGCCAAGTTCGAGGTGGTGCCGGAGTCCATGCACAACGACGTGGAGGCCTACGCGGAGGCCGCCAAGAGCTTTAGGGCGGTGGTCCTGTCGGCGGGGGACGATACGGCATACACTAGGATGCTCGAGGGCTTCGTGGCCGAGCTCATGGAGGAGGTGGGGCTCGAGGCCGCGGTCGTTAGGCTGAGGGGGGAGGGTAGGCTGGCCAAGCTGCTCTACGGATCCCACGTGGCCGGCTTTGCCTCAGTCCACTTAGCCCTAGGCAGGGGGGTTAGGCCCGAGTCGACGGAGCTCATTAAGAGGTACAGGGGCTACTTGGAGTCCTCCCTGAGGCCGAGGCCCCTAGAGTAGAAGGGCTTAAAGGCCCCTCAGGCCCTCCTTGATCTCGGGTGGAGGAGTTACAGAGCAGGGCTAGGGCTCTGGGGGCCTCGGGCGCCCTCCTCTGCGAGCGCTGCGAGTTCTTCCAGGGGTGGGCCGATAGACTGAGCCCCAAGGGGGTTAGGCTAATAAGGTGCAAGGCGGTCGAGGCCCTCGTGCAGCCGCCGTACGAGCGCTGCTCAGCATTTAAGCCGCTGAGGGGGGCGTGAGGCCTGCGACGGCTCAGGGCCCCTGGAGGGCTGACGAGTAGGCCCTCTTAATGAGGAGGGCGTCGCCCTCTATGTTGGGGGACTCTGAGATGATGACGCCCTCCACCTTAAAGTCCCTCAGCGCCCTGACGAGGTCCACGTAGTTGTAGTCCGAGTCCTCTAGGTTCACGTGCCTGACCTCCCCGCGCTCGGCGTACTCTATCCCTGAGAAGTGCATGTGCATGTTCCTCAGGCACTCCTCCCCCAGCTCGCGCTCCAGGAGGGAGAAGATGCTGGAGATCTCGTCGTAGCTATTGTAGCCTCCGTTCGTCCTAGCGTGGAGGTGGGCGAAGTCTATGCAGGGCAGCACGCCCTCCACCTCCTGACTTAGCCTGACCACCTCGTGCAGGTTGCCGTACTCAGCCAGGCCGCCGGCAGTCTCGGGCCTCACCCAGACCTCCACCCCCTCGTCCGCGAGCTGCCTAACTACCCTCTTCAGCTGCTCCCTAACCCTCCCGTGGACCACCTCCGGCTCGTCGCCCCCGTAGTAGGCTGCGTGGAAGACCACGGACCAGCCGCCGCACTTGTGGAGGGCCCTAGCGGCCTCCGCGATGCGCCTAGCGCTGGCCTCCACCTTGGCCCCGTCGGGAGAGTTTAGGTTGATGTAGTAGGGGGCGTGGGCGGTCAGCGCGACGCCCAGCTCTGAGCTCACCCTCCTGACCTCCTCAGCCAGCCTATCGCTCATCCTGACCCCCCTGACGAACTCCAGCTCCATGGCGTCCAGCCCCAGCTCCCTCACCGCCCTAATCCCCTCGACGCTAGAGGGCTTGGGGCAGGAGAGGGGGACGCCCGCGGTGCCGAAGAGGAGGCCGCTGACCTTGAGCAAGCGAGCCCACTGAGCTCAGCAGCTAGCTCCATCCTTTTAAGGGGTTCTGAACTAAGTATGGATACGTATCCATACTTAGTTCTTGAGCCCCATCCCTCTCGTCCTCCTCAAAGCTCATTGGGGTTAGCTCCCTTCGGGGCGAACCCATAGCCCCCCACGTCCTAAGGAATGTTTTCCAAACGTCTATTGACGCGTTCTTCTGCCTATCAATTACGAGGCCGCACCTAGGACGCTC
>JAWAOK010000025.1:0-17614 GCA_038894875.1 Candidatus Nezhaarchaeales archaeon | reverse complement strand
CTCAGTGGCCTCCCTGAAGCCTGCCTCCTCTAGGGCCTCCTGCAGGGGCCTGCAGAGGGCGTTGAAGGGGGCCTCCTTAAACAAGCCGGTGCACCGCCTGCCGCGGGCGCGCTATGGAGCGCCGCGCCACCGCCCTCATCCCCGCGGGGGCCTGCGTGGCGTAGGTTGCGTCAGCTAGCTGCCGCGCTGCACTGGGCGCGCTCACTAAAAGCCTTTCACGAGTCGGCGCAAGCGGGCCCCTAATCAGCCGCCCCCGCTGGCCCGCCTCGCTATCTTCAGCAGCTCCTCAGCCCTCTCGCGGCTCAGTAGGCCCAGCTGCTGGAGGTTAGCGATGCACTCCTTCGCGGACTTGCACCAAGCTACGCACGAGGGGGAGGCCTCCCTCCTCACCGCCCTCCCGCAGTCCGGGCAGCGCCTCTCCACCTCGTACTCAAAGAACTCGACCTCCGCCCCGCAAACTGGGCAGTAGGCCACGATTATTTGAGGCTCCACTAAGCTCCTAGCCCCCGGGCAGTGCCTGAGGCTCACCCCACCACCTCCACGGCGCGCTTGCTCACGAAGGAGCCGTCGATGCCTATTACGTCCTCCTCTAGCCCAACCCTCTTGCCCGCCCTCCTCACCGCCTCCGCAACTACGTCCACTAGCTTAGAGCAGCAAGGAACCTCCATCCTAACTACCCTCAGTAGCGGCACTTGGTTGTGCTTTATCATCCCTGCCACCTTGTCCCTGTAGAGGGATAGGTCCCCGAACATGGGGCAGCCGGAGGCCACGAAGCCGGGGAAGTCCCTCCTAAGCGAGGGGTACACGAAGGGGACGCAGTCGGCGGCTATCACGAGAGTCCTATTGCTTATGGCCGGGGACCTGGGGTTAATTAGCTCCAGCTTAATTGGCCAGCTCAGCTCCCCAGCGGCTGGTTGATGGGGCCCGTGGGTCCCCTCAGCCTCAAAAGGCTCGGCCTCGCGCTCCTCCAGTACTATGGCCCCCTTTGGGCACTCCCTAACGCAGGCGCCCATCCCGTCGCAGAGCGCCTCGCTGACCAGCCTCGCCTTACCGTCTACGATCCTTATGGCCCCCTCTGGACAGGCCGGTATGCATAGCCCGCAGCCGTCGCACTTGCTCTCGTCTATCTTGACTATCCTCCTAAGGACCCTCCTCCTCGACATCCGCCTCAGTACCTACGTCAATACTTAATAAGGGTTGCCTTTATTTTTAATAAAAGGGTATGGGCGCCCTCCCCATCTTCAATAAGCGGCCCGCCCCCCTGGACGAGAGGGACTTAGCGATCCTCTCCCTCCTCTCCAGCAACCCCGATGCGTCGCAGGAGCAGATCGCCAAGGAGCTCGGCATCTCTCAGCCGGCGGTCCACGCGAGGATGAGGAAGTTGAGGGAGCGCGGCATACTTCGCTTTAGGGCGGGGGTGGACCCCTTCAGCATGGGCCTGTACTTGGCGAAGGTGGACGTGACGGCTGACAACGTCGGCAAGGTCCTCGCTTCATTCTCGAAGTGCCCCTACTTCGTCGCCGGCTTCGTGACCACCGGCAGGAATAACCTATGCCTCTTATTCATGGCGGAGGAGGTCTCTACCCTCGAGTCTATAGTCGACAACCACTTAAGAATGAGCGAGGGGGTCCGCAGCATCGAGTTTAATATAGTGGTCTCTGCCGTCGGCGACTTCGTAGCCCCCTTTAGGCTGTACGCCCCGGCCGTCGAGAGGCAGCCCTGCGGCAGCGCCACCGTCTGCACGGACTGCCGGTCCTTTAGGGAGGGGCTCTGCAGGGGCTGCCCAGTCTTAGCGAAGCACGGGGCGGCAGGAGGGCTTAAGCCCCCTCGACCCGCCAGTAGCCCGCAATGAGGCTGGCTGGCACATGATGGTCGGGATCGTAGGGAAGCCGAACGTGGGGAAGTCTACCTTCTTCAGCGCCGCCACCTTGCTCAATGTAGAGATCGCCAACTACCCATTCACTACGGTCAAGCCGAATAGGGGCATCGGGTACTTCAAGACTAGGTGCGTGTGCAGGGAGCTCAACGTAAGGGACAACCCAGTGAACTCCGTGTGCATAGAGGGGTTCAGGCTCATCCCCGTCGAGCTCGTCGACTGCGCCGGCCTAGTCCCAGACGCTTGGAGGGGGAGGGGGCTCGGGAATCAGTTCCTGGACGAGATTAGGAAGGCAGACGCCCTCATACACGTCGTGGACGCCTCCGGGTCGACGGACATAGAGGGCAGGCCGGTGGGGCCGGGTGCGCACGACCCCCTCGAGGACGTAAAGTTCCTGGAGAGGGAGCTGGACATGTGGATGGCTCAGATACTGAGGAGGGACTGGCCCAAGCTGGCCAGGGCCGTCGACTCCGGGTCCACCGACCTCCCCTCCGCCCTAGAGGAGAGGCTGAGCGGGCTGGCCGTGAGGAGGGCCCACGTAGTCGAGGCTCTAAAGGAGAGCGGGCTGGCTGACGAGAGGCCGACGAAGTGGAGCGACGAGGACTTCATGAAGTTCGTCGACGCGCTGAGGAGGGCCTCTAAGCCGATGCTGATAGCGGCAAACAAGGTGGACCTGCCACACGCTGAGGAGAACGTTGAGAGGCTCAGGGGGGCGGGCTACTACGTCGTCCCCTGCTGCGCCGAGGCTGAGCTGGCGCTCAGGAGGGCCGCTGAGAAGGGGCTAATTAAGTACATACCTGGGGAGGCGAGCTTTGAGATAACGGACAGGGGGAGGCTCACGGAGAGGCAGCTAAACGCGCTGAGGGTAATTAAGGAGAGGGTGCTGGACAAGTACGGCTCGACGGGCGTCCAGGGGGCCATAAACGCAGCCTTTAGGGACCTGCTAAGGACGATAGTCGTCTACCCCGTCAGGGACCCGGAGACCCTCACGGATCGGGAGGGGAGGGTCCTGCCGGAGGCCAGGCTGGTCCCCAGCGGCACCACCGCTAGGGAGCTAGCCTACATGATCCACTCAGAGCTCGGCGAGGGCTTCATCTACGCCGTGGACGCTAGGACTAAGAGGAGGCTTGGGGACGCCTACGTCCTTAGGGACGGTGACGTAATATCTATCGTTAGCTCAAGGAGGGCTGGCGCGTAGCTAGCCCCCAGCCGCGGAGCGCTAGACTAGCTCCACCGCCAGGGCAGTGCCGCCCCCGCTGCCGTGGCACAGCGTCGCCAGCCCCCTCTTCATCCCCTTAACCCTCAGCGCGTTGATTAAGGTCACGACTATCCTCGCCCCGCTGCACCCAATTGGGTGCCCCAGCGCTATGGCCCCCCCAAATACGTTAATCCTATCGTACGGGACCCCGAACCTGCGGTTGAAGAGCACGTTGTTAGACGCGAAGGCCTCATTGACTTCGAATAGGTCGAAGTAGTTGATGTCTACGCCCATCCGCTTAAGTAGCTTCTCAGTCGCCGGGAGGGGCCCCTCGTTGAAGCGCTGCGGCTCCACCCCCGCCCAAGAGTAGCCTATGATCTTGGCCAGCGGCTTGAGCCCTAGCTCCTCCGCCTTCTCGGAGCTCGCCAACACTAAGGCGGCCGCGCCGTCAGAGATCTGGGAGGAGTTCCCGGCAGTCAGCTTGCCGTTCGGCCTGAAGGCGGGCCTCAGCTTAGACAGCTTCTCTAAGCTCGTGTCCCTCCTTATCCCCTCGTCGTAGTCTAGCACCTCTCCAGCTAAGTCGATGGGCACTACTTCATTCTTGAAGTACCCCCTATCGGTGGCCTCCGCCGCCCTCACGTGGCTCTGATAAGCCACGGCGTCCAGCTCCTCCCGCGTGATCCCCCAGCTCTCAATGACGTCCTCGGTCTCGTCCCCCATGACCCGGCCGCTAATGGGGTCCGTCAGCCCGTCGTAGTACATGCAGTCGACTAGCTTCATCTCCCTCCCCAGCAAGAACCTCACCCCCCACCTGACGCTGGGGTCTATGGCTAAGTAGCTGTAGCTCATCGACTCCATCCCCCCGGCCACGGCTATGTCGAAGTCGCCGAGGGCGATCCCCTGAGCCGCGTTAATTATCGCCATCATCCCTGAGCTACACACTAAGTCGACGGTCACGCAGTCCACTTCGTACGGGACCCCCGCCCTTATGGCGGCCTGCCTGGCCGTATCCTGCCCGTGGGCCGCCCTTATTACGTGGCCCATGTAGACTATGCCCACGTCCTTCGGATCCACCCCCGCCCTCTCTATGGCGGACTTAATGGCTATGGCCCCCAGCTCGTGGGGCTTGAAGTCCTTCAACTTCCCTCCGAACCTACCGATCGGGGTCCTGACGGCACTGACTACAACAACCTCCCTCCTCATCGCGACCCCCCTCCCCTGAAGGCAGATGTCCTTTTAACTCTATATGCGGCGCTCAAAGCGGGGTCAGCTTGGAGCTCACCCTAAGGCCCATCGGCTTCGTTAGGACGCCGCTGAGGGACGAGGAGGTTAAGGAGGGCCTGTACCGCGTCGTCGAGGCCGACATAGAGGTCCTCGAGGAGTACGAGGAGGGGCTGGATGGCATCGAGGGCTTCTCGCACTTGATAGTGATCTTCTACATGCACAAGGTCTCGGAGGAGGAGCGCAAGGTGCTGAAGGTGAGGTTCAAGAGGCTCGCCGCCAAGCTGGGGCTCAGTCCAGAGGAGCTCCCGCTCGTGGGCGTGTTCTGCTCAGACTCCCCCCACAGGCCCAACCCCCTGGGGCTTACAGTAGTCGAGCTCGTCGAGAGGAGGGGGAGGTTCCTCAGGGTCAGGGGCCTCGACGCGTACGACGGGACGCCCGTCCTAGACATTAAGCCGTACACTCCAGACCGCAGGGTCCCCTCGCTCCGCCTCCCCGAGTGGTACGAGGAGCTTGAGGAGGGGCTCAGGGCCGCCGGCCTGGCCGGCCCGCCCTAGTCCTCGGCGAGCAGGGGCACGATCCTCCTCCTCTTTACGTCCACTAGCCCCTTCGGGCACAGCCTCGCTTCAGGGAGCGTGACGAAGGTGAGGAAGAGCATTACGTTGAGCGGCTTAGCGAGCGCCGACCCCCTCCCCCTTAAGTAGTTGTTGATCCACTTGAGCGCCCCAGCCACCTCCTCTAGGCTGCCTAAGGACATCACCCCGGCCAGCGGCATGGCCAGCTCGCGGACCACCCTCCCCCCCTCCACTAAGACGATCCCTCCCCCCAGCTCTATGGCCCTGTTTGCAGCTGCCGCCATGTCCGAGGGGCTCCTGCCAACGACCGCTAGGTTGTTCTCGTCGAAGTTTAGCGTCGAGGCCAGCCCCCCGATCTCCGCCCCAAACCCCTCCAAGACGCCCAGCCCAACCCTGCCCGTCCCTGCTATCCTGTCTACTACGGCGGCCCCCACGTACCCCCTAGGCAGCTCCACCCTCCCCCCGCGGGCCGGCAGCTCCCTTACGGCGAGCTCAGTGACGGTCTCGCTCACTAGCCTAATCACCCTTGCCCTCACTACGCCCTCCCTCGGGGCCCTTATTTCAAAGTCTTCAGGCCTCAGGGGCCTGGGTACCCTGACCGTCTTTAGGGCGCGTGGCGGCGGCTCGTAGCGCCGGATGTCGACCAGCACCCTCCCCCCCTTGAACGCGACCTCCCCCCTACTGACCGTGGCCTCCACCTCCACCCTCTCGAGACTCCTGAGCAGGACTAAGTCGGCCTGCCTGCCCGGCGCCACCCCTCCCACCTCGAGGTCTATGTTAAAGTACCTAGCTGGATTGACGGTCGCCATCGCCACGGCGTCCACGGGGTCGGCGCCGAGCTCTACGGCCCTGCGGACCACGTAGTCCATGTACCCCAGCTCGACCAAGTCCTCGGGGTCCATTATGTCGGTGCCCAGCGAAACCCAGCAGGGGTGCTTGAGCCTGGCCAAGAGGCCGGGCAGCACGCTGGCCAGGTCCCTCCTCAGCGAGCCCTCCCTAAGGATGACGTGGAGGCCCAGCCTGGCCCTCTCCAGGGCCTCCTCAGCGGTTATGGACTCGTGGCAAGACCCTACCCCCGAGGCCACGTAGCCCTGTAGCTTGGCCCCCCTGGCCCCCGCCGAGTGGCCCTCGACAACCTTCCCCATCCTAAGCGCTAGGCCCACCCTGAGCCAGTAGTCGGGGTCCCCCTCCAGGAGGCTCCTCCACCTCACGGCCTCCCCCAGCCCTAGGGTGGCTGGCCACTTCAGCGCCTCCTCCACCTCACTGAGCGAGAGGGGGGCGTTGTCGTCGAAGGCTGGGTCCTGGGGGCAGACGAGCGGCACTAACATGTATACCTTCATCGGCAGCCTACTCACCATCTCTGCGAATAGCCTCAGCCCCTCGAAGCCCAGGACGTTGGCCAGCTCGTCTGGCTCCGCCACGACTGACGTGGTCCCATGCCGCAGGGCCGCCTTGCACAGCTCCGCCGGCGTGCAGTAGAGGTCTATGTGAGTGTGGGCGTCTATGAACCCGGGGGCTACGTAGAGCCCGTCAGCCTCCAGTATCTTCGTCCCAGGCCCTATTGCGTGGCTGGCGTCCGGCCCCACGTAGGCTATGCGCTCCCCCCTCACCACCACGTCCACCCCCTCCACGAGCTCCCTGGTGTAGACGTTGACTAAGCAGCCCCCCCTCACGACTACGTCCGCCTTTGCCTCGCCCAGCGCGACCCTCGCCAACTCGGCCCTGTCCATGCCGCCCTCAGAAGGGCTGGATGAAGAGATATATAGGTTAATGGCGAGAGGGCCTGTGGCGAGCCATGCCCCCTCCCTATAAGTTCCTGGGCTATGAGGTTAAGGAGTCCGTGGCCTGGATAACCCTAAACAGGCCCCCCCTCAACGTCATGAACACTGAGATGTTGATAGAGCTGGCGGACGCCTTCAGGGCCGCTGACGCGGACCCCTCGGTGTCCGTCATAGTCGTCACGGGGGCCGGCAGGGCCTTCTCGGCGGGGGCCGACGTGGCCGACCACCTACCTGAGAAGGTGGGCCCCTTCATCAGGGCCTTCAACCAAGTATTCTATACGATGTGGGAGGTCGACAAGCCGATCGTAGCTGCGGTGAACGGGCACGCGCTCGGCGGAGGCTGCGAGCTGGTCCTCGCCTGCGACATGGCCGTGGCCTCGACGGACGCTCAGATAGGCCAGCCGGAGGTGGCCGTGGGCGTCTACCCGCCAGTCGCCATACCGATCATGCCCCTACTAGTTGGGAGGATGAGGGCCTTCGAGCTCATCCTCACTGGGGCGCGCATAAGTGGAGAGGAGGCGGCTAGGATAGGCTTAGTCAATAGGGCGGTGCCCCCGGGCGAGCTTATGAACGCAGTCAACGACCTAGTGGCCAGGCTCAAGGACAAGAGCCCGATCGTCCTGAGGCTGACGAAGAGGGCGCTGAAGCGCGCGATTGGGCTAGCCGCCCTCAAGGAGGCCCTCGAGGAGGTCACGAGGATCTACTTAGACGAACTGATGAAGACAGAGGACGCCGTCGAGGGGCTAAGGGCCTTCCTAGAGAAGCGCAAGCCGGTCTGGAGGGGCAAGTAGCCCCCTCCCTACTTCACGAGCGCGGTGGTCAGCAGCTTTACGTGCTTAACCCCCCTCAGCCCCATGATCTGGCTGGCGAGCTCCTGAATCCTCTCGGCCCTCCCCCTGCCCACGACGACCTCCAGGCAGTTCTCCCTATCTAAGTGGACGTGCATCGTAGAGACTATTACGTCGTTGAAGCGGTGCTCTAGGTCCAGCAGCCTCTCGGCCAAGTCCCCGACGTCGTGCTCGTAGATGAAGGACACCACCCCGACCACGTCACCGGTGGCCTCCCTCCACGCGTGGTCCACTAGGAAGTTCCTAATGGCCCCGCAGATGGCCTGGGAGCGCTTGCGGTAGCCTAGCTTCTTAGCCAGCTCGTCGAACTCCCTCAGCAACTCCCTCGGGAACGACACGCTCGCCCTGACTACTCCTCCACCCCCCGCCATCAGCACTGGGCCTGTGGCCCTAAGTACTTAACCCTAGCGCCCGACCCCCTCCGAGGCGGCCCCCTCAGAAGGTAGCTTTTTATTAAGGCGCCCCGACTGAAAGCTGGGCCATGTCGATAAAGGAGCTCCTCAAAGAGCTCTCGGAGGCCCACGGGGTCTCCGGCTTCGAGGAGAGCGTCCAGGAGGTCATCAGGCGGGAGCTTAAGGGCTACGTGGACTCCATATCCTCAGACTCCATGGGCAACTTGATAGCCGTGAAGGGCGAGGGGGAGGGGAGCCTGATGGTGGCCGCCCACATGGACGAGCTGGGCCTCATAGTCAAGCACATAGACGACAAGGGCTTCGTAAGGTTCGCTAAGCTCGGGGGCGTCCCGGACCACGTCCTCCTGGGCAGGAGGGTCCAGATACTGACTCAGCGGGGGGTCGTCGAGGGGGTGATCGGCTGCAAGGCCATCCACGTCATGAAGGAGGAGGAGCGGAAGCAGCTAGTCACTTACGACAAGATGTTCATAGACGTTGGCGCTAGGAGCGCGGAGGAGGCTAGGTCCATGGGGATTAGGGTGGGGGACCCCATCGCCGTCAAGGTTGAGATGTTTGAGATGGCCGGGGGCCTGGTCTGCGGCAAGTCCTTTGACGACAGGGCTGGCTGCGCGGTGCTAATTGAGCTGCTCAGGAGGGTGGAGGGGCCCCCCTTCAAGATATACGCCGTCTTCACTGTGCAGGAGGAGGTGGGCCTCAAGGGGGCCACGGTGTCCGCCTTCTCCATAAACCCAACGGTCGGGGTGGCCATCGACACTACCATAGCCGTCGACCACCCCGGGGCTCAGGAGCAGGAGGGGCCCGTGAAGCTGGGGGCCGGCCCAGTCATAGTGGTGGCCGACGGCAGGAGGGACTCGCTCTCCGGCGGGCTCATAGCCAACAGCAGGGTGAGGGCGTGGCTCCAGGAGGCGGCCGAGAGGGCGGGGGTCCCCTATCAACTCGAGGTCCTGGAGGGGGGCACGACGGACGCTACTGCCATCCAACTGACCCAGCGCGGGATACCGGCTGGCGTAGTCTCGATCCCCTCTAGGTACACCCACAGCTTCGCTGAAGTAATTAGCTTGAGCGACCTAGAGAACTGCGTTAAGCTACTGACGAAGGCCGTGGAGCTGGGGCTGCCGAAGGTGTAGGCTTGCCCACTGCCATAGTCTATAGCCCCGCCTACTTAGAGCACCGCCCCAGGGGTTACCACCCCGAGTCGCCGCACAGGCTAGAGGAGATCTTGAGGGCCCTGAGGGACTTCGGCCTCGTGGACGGGGGGCGCTGCGAGATTGTCGAGCCTCGGCCGGCCTCCCTCGAGGACCTGTACCTCGTCCACTCCCCCGAGTACGTCAGGAGGGTGGAGCGCCTCGCGGCCTCCGGCGCCAGCTACCTCGACGGAGACACCTACCTATCCCCTAGGAGCTTTGAGGTGGCCCTGCTGGCGGTCGGCGGGGCGATTGAGGCGTGCGACTTAGTCCTAAAGGGGTCCTACGATAACTCCTTCGCCCTCGTGAGGCCCCCGGGCCACCACGCCGGCACTCACGGGAGGGCGCTCAGCGCCCCCTCCCAAGGCTTCTGTATCTTCAATAACGTTGCGGTGGCGGCCGCCCACTTATTGAGGCGCAGGGGGCTGAGGAGGGTGGCCATCATAGACATTGACTGCCACCATGGAAACGGCACCCAGGACATATTCTATGGGTCTAGCCAGGTGCTCTACGTCAGCCTCCACCAGGACCCGCGCACGATATACCCAGGGACCGGCTTCGTGGATGAGCTGGGCTCTGGGGAGGGCTACGGCTTCAACATCAACATCCCCATGCCCCCCACGTCGGGGGACGACGTCTACTCAATGGCGTGGAGGGAGGTCGTAGAGCCCGTGGTCTCTCAGTTTGAGCCTGAATTTGTGCTGGCCTCGGTCGGCTACGACGCCCACTACGACGACCCAGTGACGATGATGAACCTCTCGACTCAGGGCTACGTCGACCTCTTCGAGGGGGCGCTCGGCCTAGCCCGTAGGTACTGCGTAGGACGCTTCGCGGCCTGCCTCGAGGGTGGCTACGGGCCGTACTTGGGGGAGAGCGCAGCGGCTACCGTGGCGGCCATGTCCGGCGCCCCCCTGCCCCTCGCTACTTCGAGGACCACCTCTAGCGAGAGGGTCGTCAAGAAGGTAGAGGCCACGGTCGCTGAGCTCAAGCGGCTGCTAAAGGATAGGTGGAGATTTTGAGGGCCTAGCCCTCCACCCCCTCCACCCTCACCCCGTCGACGTCCATCCTCACCCTCATCGCCACCCCCCCTCCCCTCTCGATGGCTCGGGCCACTTTGTCGGCCTCCTCCTCACGGCAGAGCGCTATCATGCACCCCCCTCCCCCGGCCCCCGTGAGCTTGGCCCCGAGGGCGCCGGCCCTCCTAGCTAGGCACACTAGCTTGTCCAGCCTCCTAGTAGAGACGCCTATGGCGCACAGTAGGCCGTGGTTTATGTCCAGGAGCTCCCCCAGCCTCTCTAAGTCCCCGTCCCTGAGCGCGTTGGCGGCCTCTATGGTCAGGTGCCCGCCCGCGTGAAATAGCGGGGCCATGACCTCCGGGAAGCGCCTCATAAGCGCCTCCACCCTCCTCACCATCCCCCCGGTCGCCCTCCTGGACCTAGTGAACCCTACGACTATCGTCGGCCTAACTGGCGGGTCTACGCTCACGTAGCCCTCCCCCTTGCGGTAGGCCACCACCCCGCCCACGGTGGACACGAGCGGGTCTACGCCGCTGGGGTTTACGTGGACCAGCCTCTCGGCCTCTAGCGCTAGCTGGAAGACCTCCTCCTCGTCCAGCTCCTCCCCCAGCGCCACTCCGATGGACTCAGCGGCCGCGACCGCCACAGCGGCCGAGGACCCCAGCCCGGCCGAGGCGGGGAGCTTGGAGGTGATCTTGACCCACAGCCCCTGGCCGGGGCGGCGGGAGCTCTCCAAGAGCCTGTCCATTAGTAGCTTCACTGGGGCCAGGGGCTTAGGTAGGGGCTCCCCCTCCCTCCAGCAGAGCCCTAGGTCCGGGGCCTCTATGACGCAGCCCCCCTCCCTCGTGACCCTAGTCTCCACGAAGGCCCTGAGGTCGATCGCCATGGCCAGGCAGGGCTCGCCATGAACTACGAAGTGCTCCCCCGTCAGTATTACCTTGCCAGGCGCAGAGGCAACGACCCTCTTCGTCAAGGGCCTCGTAATATGTCGTCTATTTAGAGCCTTATTAGCCTTAGTAGCTCACAGTAGCTGAGCCTTATCGAAAGGCTTTAGTGGCGGCCCCCGCCTAAAGCCCCGGCGCGAGGAAGGGACATGAGGCTCTCCCCCCTCTCCTCCCTACTTCCCCCCTCAGAGACCCTGACGGTCCTGGAGGCTGTCAAGGAGCTAATGTCTAAGGGGGTCGACGTCGTCAGGTTCGACGTCGGGGAGCCGGACTTTGACACGCCCAGCTTCATTAAGGAGGCTGCGAAGAGGGCCCTCGACGAGGGGCACACCCACTACGTACAGAGCCGCGGCATACCTGAGCTAAGGGCCGCCATAGCTGAGCACGTGAAGTCGGAGCTGGGGATTAGCGTCGACCCGGAGCGGGAGGTCATAGTCACTCCAGGCGCTAAGTTCGCCTTGCTAGCTGCCGTCATGTCTCTAGCCAGCGCCGGCGACGAGGTGATAATCCTGACGCCCCAGTGGCCCACCTTTAAGGCCTGCGTGATGGTGGCGGGGGCTAGGCCGGTGGAGGTCCCGGTGGACCTCCCATACAGGCTGAGGGAGGAGGACCTGAAGGAGGCCATCACCCCTAGGACGAGGGCGATCATGATCAACACCCCAAACAACCCCACGGGGGGCGTCATGCCGCTGGAGGACCTGAAGGCCATAGCCGACCTCGCCGTCGATCACGACCTCGCCGTCATCTCCGACGAGATCTACAGGGCCCTAGTGTACGGCGGCAGGAGGCACGTGAGCATAGCCACCCTGCCAGGGATGTTTGAGCGCACGGTGGTGGTCGACGGCTTCTCCAAGACCTACGCCATGACCGGCTGGAGATTGGGCTGGGCCCTCGGGCCGCGCGAGGTAATTGACGCCATGGTAAAGATCCAGCAGGCATCCACCACCCACCCCACTTCCTTCGTCCAGCTCGCCGGCGTGGCGGCGCTGAGGGGGCCCAGGAGCTTCGTGGAGGAGATGGTGAGGGAGTATGATAGGAGGAGGAGGGCTATGGTGGAGGCCCTGAGGAGGATTGAGGGGGTGAAGTGCGAGGAGCCGGAGGGGGCCTTCTACGCCTTCCCCGACTTCTCCAGCCTCGGCCTGAGCTCGGCTGAGCTCTCGCGGAGGCTGCTGACGGAGGCCCACGTCTCCTCGGTGCCTGGGGGGGCCTTCGGGCGGGGCGGCGAGGGGAGGCTGAGGCTGGCCTACACAGTCGGCGTGGACCGCATACTAGAGGGGGTGAGGAGGATAGGGGCCTTCGTCGAGAGGGTCAGGAGGGGGCGCTGAGGCTACGGGGCCGACCAGCGCTCGCTCGGGGACCCTCCGCAAGTCTTAATGATGTACTGCAGCGCGAGGCCCTCGGCCTCGTCCAGCACCGCCTCGCCCACCCCAGGGACGCCGCACGTAAGCAGGGCCACGTCCTTCGTGCTAAGCGTCACCTTCGTCTCGTCAGAGTCCCTGTACGGGTAGATGGCGACCAGCTTCTCCTCGTCACTCACGACCACCTCCCCTCCCCTCAGCTCCCTCGCCCCCTCCATCCCTATCCCCTTGAAGGCCTCCCCCGGCTTGGCGAAGCGCAGGGTCAGCGGCGGCTTAATTTTGAGGAGGTCGAAGGCGGCCAGGGCCACGGCCGTCTTCATTGAGGCTAGGTTGTAGGCGTCGACGAGCGTATTTATCCTAGGCACCGGCTTTCCGACGAGCGTCCTCCTAATTAGCGCCTCCCCCGCCGGCCTCACCTTTGTCGGGTCCAGCCCCACCCTCCAGAAGAAGTTCCTGTACGCCCTGACTACTGGGTGGTCCTTGAGCCCCTCGGCGCTGAACTTGCTCCTGACCTCCCTGACAACGTCCTCCTTCAGCCTCTCCAGCCCCTCGTCAAGCTCCTTAACGCAGACTCCAGTGATCACCCTCAGGTAGACCCTCAGCCCCGGGAACCTCTCCTCGACGGCGCCGTCTACCCTAATCAAGCCCGGCCCCGGCTAGGGCTCGCTCAGCCCAGCCTCGCCCTACTGCTTGCGCCTCTCCTCAAAGGCTATCATAGTTAGCGTGGACCTAATCTTCTCTATCCGCCTGATCTTGGTGTGCACTATCTCCTTTAGCTTCTCCAGGTCCGGGGCCTCTATCTTCACCACTATGTCGTAGACGCCGTACACGCTGTAGGCCTCCTTTACCCCGTCTATCTTAGTCAGCTTCTCTAAGATCTCCTCCTCGGCCCCCGCCTCGCTATTTATCAACACGAAGGCCAGCGTCAAGGCTCCCTACACTCGCTCCCCTCTAAGGTTAAAAAGCTTAGTCCCTCGAAGCCCACGCCCGCCGGGCCCTTTAGGGCGCCTACTTGCGCCTGGCGGCCACTACCTTTATCACGTCTCTGTCCCTGAGGACGTATTCCTTCGGCAGCCTGAGCCCCGTCCTGACGTCTATCGCGTAGAGCATGCTCTTGGCGAGCTCGGTGTGTATCTCTCTAGCTAGGTCCGCCGCCGTCGCCCCAGGGGGCATGAGGAGCGCGTCGGGGAGGACGTTCCCCCTCGAGTCCGCCATCCTCCCCTCGTCCTCCACTGGGTACACCACGTTCATCCCCAGGAGCTTAAACACCGCGAAGTTTAGGGCGAACTGAACGCCCGTCCTGAAGTACTTGTTAATTACCCTCTGCTCCACGTAGTCGAGCGCCCAGCGCTGCTTCTCAGTCAGCTTCGACTCATCCACCACCTTAAACATCTCTCCCCCCGGCACGTACCTTATCAGCCCCCTCTGCTCAGCCCTCCTCAAGACTAGCTCGGCCTCGGCGCTGCAGGGTATGACCGTCACTTGCCGGAACTCCTCGACTAGCCTCTTGTAGTTCTCCTCAGCGTAGGGTAGGTCCATCTTGTTGGCCACTATCACCGTGGGCTTCGAGACCACCCGCAGGCACTGGGAGAAGCGCTTAATGTCGTCCCACTTCCAGTCCTTGAGGTCCACGCCCTCTAGCCCAGCCTCCCTCAGGGACCTCGCGACGTCCTGCATCCTCACCTTGAGCCCCGACAGGACCTGGTACAGGGCCTCCTCAACCCTCTTCCCAGACGCTACGAGCTTAGACGCCTTCTCCTTATTAGCGTCGAGGACGTGCGCGAACCAGAGGACTATCTCCTCCTCTATATCGTAGACGTCCTTGACTGGGTCGCCCACTCCGGGCTTCACGACCTCCCCCTCCTCGTTTATGCTCCCGGAGGCGTCCACCACGTGCAGGAGGGCGTCGGCCATCACCGCCGCCTGGAGGAACCGGTTGCCCAGCCCCCTCCCCATCCAGGCCCCCTTTATGAGGCCCGGCAGGTCCATCAGCTCTATAGGGATGAACCTCCACCCATCGATGCAGGCCGAGTTCCTAGGGTTGTCCTTGACGCCGAACTCCTTACATACGCACTGGGAGGTGACGTAAGCCACGCCTCGCTCGGGCTCCTTAGTGGTGAAGGGGTAGCTGGCCACCTCAGCGTTGAGCAGCGTGGCTGCGTTGAAGAACGTCGTCTTCCCGGTGTTGGTCTTCCCCACGAGGGCCACTAACACCATGTCGCTCTAGCTAAGTAGCCTGGCGCAGCTCTATAAAGGCTATGGGGCGGCCCCTCCCCTCACCCTCGCGGCGAGCTCCTTTGCGAGCCCCCTCAGCTTCTCTAGGTCCTCCTCAGTTGGAGTGACGTTAATCTTCACGACCCCCACTACCTCAACTCCAGAGTCTTTGAGCACCTCCGCCAGCTGCCTGTCGGCAACGCTCCCCCATGCGTACACAGTTATAATGGCGGCGTACTTCGCCGGCGCCCTCAGCAGCCTGGTTAAGTACGCGGCCTGCAAGGCCAGCGGGTGCGCGTACGTAATGACGGTGGGCGTCGCCACCACTACGGCGCGCGAGTCCACCAGATCCCCGGCCAAGCCCCCCAAGTCCGCCGCCGCCAAGTCGTGCAGGGCTACCTCCACGCCCCACGAAGAGAGCTCGTCAGCGAAGTCCCTGGCCACCCTCTCGGTGTAGCGCCACATAGATACGTACGCTACTAGGACCTTCTCCCTAGTCTCTCCGCGCGCCCACCTCCAGTAGCGCTCGACTATCTTCCTCGGATTTCTGTAGATGGGCCCGTGGGAGGGCGCTATCACCCTCACGTCAAGGCCCTCTATCTTCTTCAAGGCGCTTAAGGCGTGCCCCCTGAACGGCATCATTATCTCGCCAAAGTACCTTTGCGCATGTACTAGCAGGTCCTCGACCTCGTCGTCCCACGCCCCCTGCGCCAAGTGCGCCCCAAAGAAGTCGCAGGGGAACAGCACCCCATCCTCCACTAGGTACGTGAACATGGTCTCCGGCCAGTGCAGCATAGGGGCCTCTACGAACCTCAGGGTCTTTCCGCCTAGGTCTATTGAGTCCCCCTCCTTAACAACGTGGATCCTTTCGTCAGGAACTCCGTAGAACATCTTTGCCATCCTAGCCCCTTGGCTGGTCGCGACTAGCTTGGCGCCAGGGGCCAGGCCCAGTGCGGTGGGTATGGCGCCGGCGTGATCGGGCTCAGCGTGGTTCATGATGACGTAGCCCACTCTAGCTGGATCTACGACTGACCTCACCCTCCTGACGAGGTCTCCCTCAAAGCCAGGGTTGACGGTGTCTATGAGGGCGGCCGCCCTGCTGCCAATGACGAGGTACGCGTTATAAGAGGTGCCTTGCGGGAGGGGTATCAGCGAGTCAAACACCCTCCTGCCCACATCCCTAGCGCCCACCCAGTACACTCCATCGGCCACCTTGAGCGCCCTGAGCTGAGCCATTTTGCGGCGCCCAAGCCTGCGCCCCGACGCTATATAAACCCTAGCCCGGCCCTCGGCGCCCCTTAGCGGCCCAGGTATCCCTCAGGCAGTAGGCTGGCCACAAGCATGACGGTGTTTATGTCGTAGTGCTCCGCCCAGGCCCTGCTCTTGCGGCTGCCCTGGCTCAGCCAGAACTCCTCGATCTGGCTACGCATTGCCACGAACCTCCTCAGCCCCTCGACTAACTGGCGGTCGAGACCGAGCCCCTCAGCCAGGCGCCCTAGCCCCTCAGCGGCATGGAGGCCTATCGAGAGCCCCAGCTCCCTGAAGGCCAGCCTACGCTCAGCCGGTAGCGCGAAGAGCTCCCTGGGTAAGTAGGCCCTCAGGCTCACGTAGGCGGCCTCTAAGAGCGGGCCTAGCACCTCCCTAAGGCACTCCAGGCCGCCCGCGGCCAGCCTCGCCGCCCTGTAAGATAGGCAGAGCAGCTCGCCCACGCCTAGCGGGTCCTCGGTGACCCACTCGCTCCAATCCCTACTCTTGCACATATCGAGCGCCTCCGCTAGCTCAGCCTGTAGGACCCCGCCGCCGGAGGCCGCCTGGAGCTCAGCGTAAGTCACCAGCCCATCGATAGCGTCGTGGGCCCCCTCCTGGGGGACCAGTGGGCGGGAGAGGTCTATGCTCATCTTCCAATATATGTGCCTCCGGCCGTCCACGTCTGAAGTGTAGGTGAATGCCTTGTGGGCCACCTCCGCCAGCTCCACGCCCCACCTCAGGTACTTGGCCTCCCCAGTGGCCTGGGCCACCCTGCACAGGGCGAGCATCCACTTAGTCAGGTAGTGGTAGTACTGCCCGTCCCTCTCCCACTCTAGGAGCGGGTCGTAGGGCTCGCCCTCCCTGCGCTCTGGCAGCCTCTTCCCTATCCTCAGCCCCCCGGCGGTCGGGTGCTCCTCAGCCTCCTGCTCCTCTAGGCCGCTTATCCAGCCGCTGCGCCCGTCGTCCCCACGGTGCCTGCCGAGGACGCGGTGCACTTGGTCCACCAGCGCTAATGCCAGTTGCTTGTAGCGGCCCTCGCCAGTGAGCTTGTAGAGCTCTACGTAGTTAAATACTGCGAAGGCATCGGTCCATAGGTAGCGCCTCGGCTCCACTCCTCCTCCGGGCGCTAGCCCGGTCGAGCGGGCGAACTCCTCCATTAGCTCTTGCGCAATCCTTAGGCGCGAGCTCAAGGGCCCCACGCTAGCGAGACGCCTTAGCCCCTCCGCATCACCACTCGGCCCACTACCGCGGCCGCTCAGCCACCTGTAGGACCAGCTCAGCCAGGTCCTGGACCTCGATGGGTATGGACCTGTCTATGGAGGTGTACTTAAAGTTCATGTAACAGGCGGGGCAGGCGGTAATCAGCCTGTCGACTCCGAGGGGCCCAATGTCCTTAGTTAGCCTCAGCTCAGCCGCAGCCATGCTCACTTGGCTCTTATAAGCCCAGAGCCCGCCGCCCCCGCCGCAGCACCTGGCCCTCCCCCGGCTCAGCTTGGGCTCGACCAGCTCGAGCCCCTCGACGCTCTCGAGGACCCTCCTAGGCGGGTCGTAGACCCCGCCCAGCCTGCCCAGCTCGCAGGGGTCGTGGTAGGCCGCCCTCGCCTCAAGCCTGCCCACCCTGAGCGCACCCTCACGCAGCAACCTCTCTAGCATTTGCGAGAGGTGGAGGACCTCGCACGGCAGCTCCACCTTTAGCAGCTCGGGGTAGTGTATCGCGAGGGCGTGGTAGCAGCCAGCG
>JAWAOK010000024.1:0-18149 GCA_038894875.1 Candidatus Nezhaarchaeales archaeon | reverse complement strand
CACCGCCTAAACGCCTACACGATCAACACGCTCCGCGAGCTCTGCAGGGCCATGGAGGACGCCATGTGGGACGATAGCGTGCAGGTGATAGTGATTACCGGAGCCGGCGACAGGGGCTTCTGCACTGGAGGGGACGTCATTGAGTACGCCGAGGTGTACACTAGGAAGCCGAGCGACTTCTTCAAGTGGTTCGACCCCTACTTTAGGTTCTTCGACTTGATAAGGAAGTGCGGGAAGCCAGTGATTGCCAGGGTCAACGGGGTGGTGGCTGGCGGGGGCAATGAGATACACCTAGCCTGCGACCTATCGATAGCCGCTGACCACGCCCGCTTCATACAGCCCGGCCCGAGGGTGGGCATGACCTCCATAGGCGGCTCGACGCAGTGGCTCCCCATCACCGTCGGCATTAGGAGGGCTGCGTGGATGTGCTTCGTCAGCGACTTCATAGACGCCAAGACCGCCCTCGAGTGGGGTCTCGTCAATCAGGTGGTCCCCTACAGCGAGCTGGACGACGCAGTCAAGAAGCTGGCCAGGTCCCTGCTGAGCCTGTCTCCGAGCAGCCTGCGCTACGCCAAGATCCACATTAACTTGTGGAAGGAGTGGGTGTGGGCCCTGACGACTGAGCACTGCCGCGAGTGGTTCTCAGTCCACGTTGGCTCAGTGGAGCCCGCGGTCGGCATGTGGCACTACTTCAAGGAGAAGCGAGGCCCCGACTACCTAGACGTCGGCGTAAGGAAGTTCATAGCCGAGAAGGGGGACACCCACATACCCTACGGCCCGCTGATGAAGACCTGCCCCAAGTGCGGGGCCAAGTACCTACCCGAGAGGTTCAAGTTCTGCGGCCTCTGCGGGGCCAGCCTCCAGTAGGCCCGCCCACCCCACTCAACTTTTTAGCTTGACATAGTGCGCAAACCTTAAAGTGTAGGCGGGCCCGCCCCAGAGGCATGGGGACGTCGTTAATGAGGAGGGTGGCCGTAGTCGGAGTGGGGCAGTCTGCGTTCACGAGGAGCTGCGGGGTCTCGATTAGGGAGCTGTGCTTCGAGGCCTTCAAGGAGGCCATGGACGGCCTGAACCTGTCCCCTAAGGAGATCGAGGGCTCGATAGTCTGCTCAGCCCCTGAGTACGACAAGCAGCGCACGCCCTCCGGGCTCGTGGCTGAGTACCTCGGGCTGACCCCCAAGCCCACCTTCCTCGTGGAGACCATCTGCGCCTCTAGCACCACCGGCGTCGGGGTCGCCTACAGCATGATTAGGGCTGGCCTAAAGGACGTGGTCGCCGTCATAGGCTTCCAGAAGATGTCCGAGCTCACTTCGGCGGAGGCCCAGGAGAGGATGGGCAGGGGCGGCGACATCATGTGGGAGTCTCCGTTCGGGATAATGATGCCAGCTCAGTACGCCATGTACGCCCGCGCCCACATGAAGCGGTACGGAACTACCGAGGAGCAGCTAGCCAAGGTGAGGGAGAAGAACAGCAAGTACGGAGCCCTCAACCCCAAGGCCATGTTCCGCAAGCCGGTCACCGTCGAGGAGGTGCTTAAGTCCAGGGTCATAGCCAGCCCCCTCAAGCTCCTCGACTGCTGCGCCAATGCCGACGGCGCCTCCTGCGTCATACTCGCCTCTGAAGAGAAGGCCAGGAAGATAACGGACACCCCCGTGTGGATAGCTGGCTGGGGCTCTGCCTCAGACACCATGACCCTCGCCAACCGCACCCTCTTCACCGGCCTGACTTGCGCCATCGAGGCCTCTAGGGAGGCCTACAGGATGGCTGGAGTGGAGCCGAAGGACATAGACGTCGCGGAGGTCCACGACTGCTTCACCATAGCTGAGATAATGGCGTACGAGAACCTAGGCTTCTGTAAGCCGGGCGAGGGGGGGAAGCTCATTGAGGAGGGGCAGACTTACGTAGGGGGGAGGATCCCCGTCAACGTAGACGGGGGCCTGCTCTCAAAGGGGCACCCGATAGGGGCCACGGGGGGCTCTCAAGTCAGGACCATAGTCCACCAGCTGCGCGGCGACGCCTACAAGATACATCCAGACATCCAGGTCCGCGGGGCCGAGGTGGGCCTCGTCCATAACGTGGGCGGCGTGGGCCTGTACGCCAACGTCCTAATCTTCACGAGGTGAGCGCCGTGCCCACGGGGATGGAGAAGTTCGGGAAGGTGTCTTACACCAAGGAGTCCAAGGTATCCGACTTCGTCAAGTTCCTCGAGGAGGGCAAGGTGGCCGCCACCCGCTGCAAGAAGTGCGGCCGCCTCTCCTTCCCCCCGCGGGCCGACTGCCCGGACTGCTTCGCGTCCGACTTTGAGTGGGTGCCGCTGAGCGGCAAGTGTAAGCTAGTGACCTATACAGTGGCCCACTTCGCGCCAACGGGGTTCGAGGACGACGTGCCCTACGTGCTGGCGGTGGCCGAGTGCGAGGAGGGGGTGAAGGTGTTCACTAGAGTGAGCAAGTCAGTGAACCCCAGCGAGCTTGAGGTGGGCATGGAGCTGAGGCTAGTCCCAGTAAAGATAGGCGAGGATAGGTACAGCTTCGAGCTAACGAAGCCCTAGGGAGATAAAGAGGGGGCCTGCGCCACCCCCTACTTTTTGCCCTTGAAGTAGGCGATGACCTTCTCCGCAAAGAGCTGTACCGTCTCCTTCAGCACCTTCGGGGACACTTGAAAGTTCATTACGAAGTGCCTGCACCCAGCCTTGACGTACTTGTCGAGCCTCTCTATGAAGTCCTCCGGCGTGCCGAAGACTATCGGGGACCTCTCCACCACCTCGTCCGGGAGCTCCTTAGCCTTGGCCAGCCAGGCCTCCGCGTCCCTCGGGAACACTAGCTTGAAGGTCATTTCGAAGTCGTACGTGGGGGGAGTGTACCCTATGGCCTCCAATATCCTCGGCCTCGTGAGCAGTAACAGCTTGGCTGGCAGCATCACGCTCCTCCTAGCCTCCTCCCTATCCTTAGCCACTACGCCGTACATGAAGTGGGCCATGTCTATCTTCTCCGGGTCCCTCCCGGCCCTCCTAGCGCCCTCCCTAACTGCCTCGACTCCGCGCTTGTAGCCGTCGACAGTTAGGTTGGCGGGGAGCCACCCGTCCCCGTACTTGCCGACGAGCTCCATGGTCCTGGGCGAGCTGGCAGCCACGTAAATGGGCACGTGGGGCTTCTGAATCGGCTTGGGCTGCAGGAACGCCTTCTCTAGCCTATAGTACTTGCCCTGGAAGTCTACGAAGTCCTCGGTCCACAGCCTCTTTATGATTTGCAGGGCCTCCTCCGTACGCGACACCGGCTTGTCGTAGGCTATCCCGAAGGGCACTAAGTTCATGGCCTCCCCTATCCCCACGCCGAGTATCGCCCTCCCCCCCGAGATTATGTCGCACGTCGTGGCCTTCTGGGCCAGCACGGCCGGGTGGTAGCGGTAGGTGTCGCTGACCCCGCTGGCGAGCTTTATCTTCTTAGTCTTTAGTGCTAGCGCGCACAGCGTCCCCCAGGCCTCTAGGGCGTCCCACCTCCTCACCCCCGTCGCCACGGTGTGGTCCGGCATCCAGTAGGAGTCGAAGCCCAGCTGCTCAGCTAGCTGAGCCACCTCGCATATGGTCTCCCACGGATAGTTGGGCCCCTCCAGCCCAAACTTTACCTCCTCATACACGTTGTGCCACCCTCCCTAGGTTAAAGGCAAATTTATTTAACGCTTACGTGCAGGCTGGCCGCGCCCCTGGCTTAGGGGCGCGAGGCCGAGGTCATAGCCCCAGCTCACTGGCCACCCCCCTCATCGCCTCTAGTGAGAGGTGGAGGAACTCGGTCAGCGTCAGCCCCAGCTCCTCGCACGCCGCCACCCTCCTCCTGTCCACCCCGCGGGCGAAGTCCCTCGACCTGAACTTCCTCTCGACGGTCTCAACCCTCAGCTCGCTCAGCCTCCTCCCGGGCATGACGAGGGCGCAGGCCACGAGGAGCCCGGAGGCGGCGTCGGCGGCTATTAGGGCCTTGGCCATTGGGCTGCGCGGCTCCACCCCCGTGTTCTCGAAGTTGTGCGCCTTTATCGCCTCTATCACCTCGCTCGGCACCCTCCCCTCTAGCTCAGCCGCCGCCAGCAGCCCGTGCCTGGCCGGGTCCGCCCTCGTCTCCTCGAAGTCTATGTCGTGAAGCAGGCCGGCCAGCCCCCACTTCTCGACGTCCTCCCCCAGCCTCTCGGCCAGCCTCCTCATTATCGCCTCGACCGCCAGCATGTGCCTAACGTACCTCTCATCCCTCACCTTGCTCCTCACTAGCTCCAGCGCCTCCCCCCTGCTCAACAAGCTAATAACTCCCTCATCCACGCTTTAGTCCTGATCGGGGTCTTAAGCCTTGTACTTGACCAAGGAGCAGGAGGCCCTCCTCGATGGCGAAGGAGGGGAGGCCAAGAGGATCGCGATGGAGATCCTCACCGCCCTGGGCGACGTCTACGGGGCCGAGCGCCTCGCCCCCGTCTCCAGCGCCCACATCTCCGGCACCTCTTACACCTCGTGCGGAGACGCTGGCATAGACTTCCTCTCGAAGCTAGTCTCTCAGGGCGGCAGGTTTGAGGTGCCCGCTACGCTAAACCCCGTCGCCATCCCGCTAAACAACTGGCGCGAGCTGGGCTTCCCCGAGGAGCTTGCCTCTAAGCAGCTCGCCATCCTGGGCCTCTACCGAAGGCTCGGGGCCGCCGGCGCCGTGACCTGCCGCCCCTACCTATCCGGGAACTTGCCCTACTTCGGCTCGCGCGTAGCCTGGGCCGAGTCCTCGGCCGTCGTCTTCGCCAACTCAGTCCTGGGGGCTAGGACGAACCGCGAGGGGGGGCTGTCAGCACTGGCCTCGGCCCTCACCGGCCTCGCCCCACTCTACGGCCTCTACCTAGACGAGAACCGGGCCCCCACGGCCCTAGTTAAGGTGGAGGCCGAGCTCAGGAGCGACCTAGACTGCTCCCTCCTCGGCTACGCCATTGGCGAGGAGCTGAGCGAGGGAGGGGTCCCCCTAATTGAGGGTCTGCCCGGCTGGGTCGGGGCGGAGGAGCTCAAGTCGATGGGGGCCTCCATGGCCACCTCGAGCCCTATAGCCATGTTCCACGCCCCCGGGCGCACTCCAGAGGCTCTAGCGTACGGGCGCGCCGAGCTGCCGAAGCACTCCCTGGACGGGGCGTCCTTGAGGAGGGCCCTCGAGGAGCTCTCTTCGCCTGGGGGAGGCAGAGTGGACTGCGTAGCGATAGGCTGCCCCCACTTGAGCCTCGAGGAGCTCAGGAGGGTCTCCGCCCTCCTGGAGGGCGCCAGGGTCAAGGAGGGGGTCAGGCTGTGGCTCTTTACCTCAGAGGCCGTGGCCCGCCTGGCCGAGCGCGCGGGCTACCTAGAGGCGATAGAGGGGGCTGGGGGGAGGGTGCTGCTGGGGGGCTGCATAGTCCACGCCCCGCTGAGGGAGCTGGGGATTGAGAGGATAGTTACGAACTCGGCCAAGGCCGCCTACTACTGCGCCTCGCTCCACGGCGTCGAGGCGTCCCTCGCCCCCCTACGCGGGTGCCTGAAGGCAGCCGAGGTGGGCGCGTGGCCTCCGTAGTCCTCAGGCTCAAGGGGAGGGCCGTGTCCAGGGGGCTGGGGGTCGGCGAGGCCTTGGTGTTAAGTAAGCCCATCTCACTCTTCGGGGGGCTCGACCCAAAGACTGGCAGGGTGGTGGAGAGGGCCCACCCACTATGTGGAGCCAGCGTCAAGGGCAGGGTCCTAGTGTTCCCCCACAGCAAGGGGTCTACGGTCGGGTCCTGGGTCCTCTACGAGTTGTCCATGAGGGGGCTGGCCCCGGCGGCCATAGTTAACGTCGAGGCCGACCCGGTCGTGGCCGCGGGCTGCGTGGTCGCCCGCATACCGCTGGTCGATAGGCTAGAGGCCGACCCCGTAACGTTGCTCAAGACCGGCTGGCTCGTCCGCGTGGTGGCTGACAGGAGCGGGGGGATAGTCGAGGTCCTGGAGACCGGGCGCAGCACGGGGGAGGGGCGGCCGTGAGGCTGAGGTGGCTGGGCGCCGCCTGCTTTCAACTAGACCTGGGCGGCCTGGTGGTCCTCTTCGACCCCTACTTAGATTCGAGGGCCCCCTTCAACCCCCCGCCGGTCTCAGCGAGGGGGCTGTCGGAGGTCGACGTAGTGGCGGTGACCCACGGCCACTTCGACCACTTCGCCGACGCCCCCGAGGTGCTCTCCTCATCCGCGGCCCTCCTCCTAGCCTCGAGCGACCTATGTAGGTACGCTGCGGATAGGCTGGGCCTGCCCGAGGGGAGGCTAGTGCCCATAGAGCCCGGCCGGCGGGTTGAGCTGCGTGGCTGCGCCTTCGAGGCCACGAGGGGGGTCCACCTCAGCCCCGTCGAAGTGATTAGGTGGTTCACGGGCGACTTCAGCTACGCGCCCGCCAGTCGGGAGGAGCTGAGGCGCGCCTACGCCGAGCACTTCCCAAGCGAGGTCCTGAGGTTCGCCTCAGAGGTCCCCGCCGGCCCGCTCCAGGGCTACGTAGTCGAGCGTGGCGTCAGGCTGTGGAACGTGAGCGAGACTAAGCCATTCGAGGAGCTCAGGGAGCTGGGCGGGCGGCTCAGGGCGGACGTGGCTCTAGTTAGCGTAGCCGGGGGCTTCGAGGACAGCTCGGCACTAATAGCTAGCTGGGCCGCCCGCAAGGTGGCCGTTCCTCACTCCTTCGACAGGCTCTTCGAGCGGCAGGCCCTGCTGGGGGACGTCGAGGCCTTTAAGTCCAGGCTGGCTGAGCTCTCCCCCGGCGTGGAGGTGCTAGTGCCTAAGCCCGGCGAGTGGTACTCCCTCTAGCTGCGGTGGGAGGATGCCCTCCCCCATAGACGAGGCCCTAAGGCTCGGGGCCAGCTACGCCGAGCTCTTCACTGAGGACCTGCTCATAGTCGAGGGAGCCGTCAGGGGCTTCTCGGCTGAGATTAACGTCAATAAGTCTAGGTACAGCGCCCTCAGGGTGCTGGTGGACGGCAGGTGGGGCGTGGCCTCCTCCAAGGAGCCGGACCCGCAGATAGCTAAGCTCGCCGTCGGCCGCGCCCTCTTGGCCAAGAGGGCGGGGGCCAAGAGGCTCACGCTAGCCCCCCGTAAGGCGGCCCAAGGGGCCCACGCCCACCTAGGCCCCCACCCTCAGGACGTGGTCGAAGAGGCCTGCGAGATACTTAGCGAGGCGTTTAGGGCGTCCTCCCTCAGCGGCTTCATGGAGGCCGTCGTCACTGCCGAGCGCTCCTCTAAGGCGATGTGCTCGAGCGACGGGGTCAACGCCTACGAAGCTAGGGACCGCGTGGAGGCCTCAGTGGCGGTGGCCTCGGCGGGCTTCGTGGCCTCCTCATCCATTGGCTGGTCCGGCCAGCCGCCTAGCAATTGGCGGGAGTCCCTCGAGGGGGTGGTGCGTGGGCTAGTTGAGAGGCTGAGGGGGAAGAGGGGCGCGGGCCGGCTGAACCCCCTCTACAGGGGGTCGAGGTTCACCGTCGTCCTGAGGGGCGAGGCGGCCTGCGCCTTCATCCACGAGGCCGTGGGCCACCCCCTAGAGGCTGACGTGCTGCTCGAGCACGGCCTAAGCCCCCCTCAGGGAGGGTGCGAGGAGCTGACGGTGCTCGACGACCCTACGCTCCCCTGGGGCTACGGGAGCTACTCCTTTGACGACGAGGGGGTGGAGGCTAGGCGCAAGGCGCTGGTGGACCGGGGCAGGCCAGTGGGCCTGCTCCACACTAGGTGGACGGCCGCCGCCACTGGCCAGGAGCCCACGGGCAACGGGCGCGGCCTGTACACGGCGCCCAAGTCCATGGCTAGCAACCTCGTAGTCGAGCCGGGCACGTGGGGCCCAGATGAGATGTTGGAGGAGACCGCCCGCGGCCTCTTAATAGAGGGGCTCGTGAGGGCCGAGATATACGGGGGCGCCATACACATAGTCCCCGACGCCGCCTGGCTAATTGAGCGGGGCGAGCTCAAGGGGGCGGTGGCCCTCGAGAGGGTGGTGGTCCCTCAGGCGAAGGCGCTGAGCCTCGTCGACGCAGTGGCCAAGAGGGGGCTCCTCCACAGGCCCAGCGTAGAGAGGGGCCTGCCCACGGCGGAGCTCTCCCCAGCCATTAGGCTCTCGCAGGCCTTGGTCTACTGAGGGGCGCGGGCAGGGGGCAATACGCAGTCGTTAGGCGTCTATAACGGAGGCAGTAAGCAATCTTACTGTAAATTATGTAGATTATTTAGGGAAGCAATGGTTATTAAGAGGAGGCGCCTTCTCCTTAAGCAATGTCTGAGCCGAGGCTCCGAGGGGAGGAGCTGACTAAGTGGCTTAGGGAGGCCTACTTTACCCTCGACGGCCTCTGGTTCTTGACGCTAGAGGAGCGCCTGGGCATAGAGGGCGCGGTTGAGGTGGACATTGAGGTGTGGAGGCGCTTCGCTCGAGTCATGGCTAAGAGGGTGGCGAGGCGCCTCGGGGTCGACCCCTCTAGCGTCGAGGAGGTGGCGCGCTCGCTCCGCGTGCTCTTCGACATCGAGGGGTGGGAGGTGGGCCCCGGCCCCTCCAAGGCCTCGCTCCAGGTAGAGCGCTGCCCGTGGTGGGACTACCTCAGTAGGGTGGGCAGGCTGCACGTGGCAGACTACGTGTGCCCGAAGGTGTGCGAGGCCATCTTCAGCTCCTGGGCCGAGGCCCTGAACCCTATAGTGAGGCTCTCCTTCACCTTCGCCCCACCCCACTGTCGGGCGTCGTTCTACACGGAGGGCTCTTAAGTGGCCGAGGAGGCGGTCCTCGCTAAGCTGTTTGAAAAGTTTCGAGGCGACCCCTACTGCAAAAAGCTTGGCATCGAGCTCGTCGAGCTCAGGCGGGGCTACAGCCGAGTTAGGATGAGGGTCAATGATGACATGTTAAACTTCCACGGGGTGGCCCACGGTGGCCTAATTCTGTCGCTAGCCGACGCTGCCTTTGCTGCAGCGAGCAACTCGCACAACAGGGTGGCGGTGGCCCTCAACATAAGCATCAACTACCGCAGGCCGGTCGCGGCTGGCGAGGAGTTGGAGGCGGAGGCCATTGAGGAGAGCTTGGGCAGGACCACCGCCCTCTACAAGATGGTCGTAAGGAACTCCAAGGGGGAGCTCGTGGCCGTCTGCCAAGGCTTAGTGTACCGCTACGAGAAGCCGGTGGTCGAGGCCGAGGGGCCACCGGGCGCGAAGCCCCCCTCAGCACCCCCCGCGCCGCGGGCCTAGGTTGAGGCTCTTCGTAGGCACCTCGGGCTGGCAGTACAGCTGGAACCCGGACGGCTTTGAGTGGTTCGCTGAGCACTCGGGGCTAAACGCTGTGGAGCTAAACGCTAGCTTCTACCGCTATCCCTTCAGGAGCCAGGTCGAGGGGTGGAGGCGCAGGTCCCCACCCCACCTCCGGTGGTCGGTCAAGGTCCACAGGCTGGTGACCCACGTCTATAGGCTGGCCGGCAGGGCGTACGACAGGTGGGCGAGCTTCAGGGACCTCTTCAAGCCGCTGGACGAGAGGATAGACTTCTACCTCTTCCAGCTTCCCCCCTCCGTCAGGCCCACCTCAGCCTTCCTAGCCCGCCTCGAGGCCTTCGCGAGGGAGGCTGGCCTAGGCCCGCGCATGGCGCTGGAGTGGAGGCACCCGGAGTGGTTCCAGCCCCGCTGGGCCGAGTGGTGCGTTAGGCGCGAGATGACCGTGGTCTCCGTGGACTCCCCCGACGTGGCGTGCGCCATCTACCCCTCGGCGGGGGCCCTAGTCTACCTTAGGATGCACGGGCGCACCGCCTGGTACGCCCACGAGTACAGCCTAGAGGAGCTTGAGGAGGTCTTGGATAGGCTGGTGGAGGCAGGGGCCTCGAGGGCCTACGTATTCTTCAACAATGACCACGACATGCTCCACAACGCTCGGGAGCTCCTGGAGCTCGCTAAGGCGCGAGGCATCTCGACGCCCGGGATCGGCTAGGGCGCCCACGCCCTCTCTAAGGCTATGACCTCCCCGCTCCTAACGCTCCTAAACTTAGCCGGGTCGTCCACGAGCCTGGCGAAGACGTTGACGGGGCTGTAGGCCCTCGGCTCGCCGTCGGTGCTGCTCGGGGTCCTCCCGAAGAACACGCATATGCACTGCCCCTCTGGCCAGTAGGCCACCTCCCCCACCCTCACCTCGACCCTCGAGTTCTCCTCTGGCAGCGCCAAGGGGACCCTGAAGTAGACCTCCTCGCCCCACCTCCTCGCCCTCCCCCTGAGCGGCAGGGCCCTTAGCACCGCATCCGCCGTCGCTGGGCACTCACCCCTGACTACCTCTGCCCTCGCCTCCCCCAGGCCCCTCGACCTAAAGACTATGAGCTCAGTCACTTGGCCCTCACCAGGCCGGAGGGCGTCGTGAAGAGGCTCCCCCCGAGGTGCAGGAGGAGCTTGGCTCTATCGACCGCCCACACCTCCTCGAAGAGCGCCTCGTCTACATAGGCCTCCACTACCTCACCTAAGAAGCAGCGGCACTCGCCCGCGTCGAAGCTCGAGCGGAGCTCGCACTCGAGGTACGCGGCGCACCCCTCTATGACTGGAGCATTCACTCTACGCGCGGGCCTCGCTGAGACCCCCATTAACTTCAGCTTGTCCCCGCGCCTGCCGCTCCTCGTCCCAGCTACCCACACCGCCCCCATCATCTCTTGCGTCGGCACGTTCACCGTGAACGCCCTGCGCCTCTCAATGAGCTGGGCGGTGAAGCCCCCCTTGGAGATGAAGGCGGCGACGAGCGGCGGCTCCTCACTCGCTGGCGTAATCCACGAGCAGGCCATGGCGTTGGGCCTCCCGTCGTCCGCGTAGGCGGCTATCAGCACGGTAAGCTTGGGGTGCAGGAGCTTGTAGGCCTCGCTCACGCTCAGCGACTTCATAGAGCCCCCACTAACCTCCTCAGTCAGCGCCATAATAGCCTTCATGGAGCCCGCCAATCCCTTTATATAGTCCCGCCCTCAGGCCGCTTGCGGGGCTATGAGGCTCCTCAACAACCTGTACTGCTACATCTGGCGCGGGTGGGAGAACAACTGCAACGCCTACCTCATAGACTCCCGGCTGCGAGTCCTGATAGACCCCGGCCACCGTCGCTTCCTCAACTGGCTGCTGAGGGGGCTGGAGGCGGATGGCTTCGAGCCCCGCGACGTGGACTTGATCATCAACACTCACTGCCACCCAGACCACTGCGAGGCTGACGTGGACCTCGTCGACGCGTCCAGGGCCAAGGTAGCCATGCACGAGCTGGAGGAGGAGTACCTTAGGGGAGAGGGGGCCCTCCTCTTTGAGGTAATGGGCCTGGACCCGAGCCAGATAACGGTGCACTTCCACTTAGCCGACCGCCTTAGGCTGGACGGCGTCGACCTCCAGATCATCCACACCCCGGGCCACACGCCGGGCAGCGTCTGCATCTACTGGCCCGAGGAGGAGGTCCTAATTAGCGGGGACCTGGTCTTCGAGGGGGGCGTGGGCCGCGTGGACCTGCCCGGGGGCGACGGCGACCTCCTGAAGCAGAGCATAAGGAGGGTCGCTGCCCTCAGGACCTCCTACCTCCTCCCCGGCCACGGGGAGCTAGTCATTGGTAGGGACGAGGTCAAGAGGAACTTTGAGCTAATTGAGAGGGCCTACCTCAGCTGGATTTAGCGAGGGGCGTGGAAAAAGGGGCGGAGGCTCGCTAAAAGGTTAGGTCCTTTATCTTGATTGCCCTGTCTGGGCAGCGGAACCCGCACTCGTTGCAGTCCTCGCACAGGAACTCGGTGACCACTATCTTCTTGACCCCTCCCTCCTCCCTCAGCTGTATGGCCCCGGTGGGGCAGGAGTCGATGCATATCGGCACGTCGTAAGACCCGCAGAGGCGGCACTTGGCTAAGTCCACCTCAGCGACCACCGCGCCTCACCTCTCCATGGTTAGCCTCCTCAGGCATATGCCGTCTCCCTTGGGGATGGCCTTCAGCGTCTCCAGCTTAATCTTAGTGTTGAAGAGTGCGTTTATGTCGTCTATCACGGTCTGGAACCACTTGTCGCAGCCCAGCAAGTCCTCCTCCATCGGCGCCTTGTAGCGCCTGGCGAACTCTGGCCATGGGCAGCTGTCCCAGCGCACGTACACCTCGTTGGGCTTCTCGCCCTTCACCACCTTTGCGTCCTCCCCCATGGCCTGGGAGCTCATCACTATCAGCTTAGCTAAGTCCTCTAGGAAGCTCGGCTTGGACACGTCCAGCGCCGGGAAGTAGCTCTTAGCCGTGTCGTGGCCCACTATCTCCCAGGCCCTAAGGACTAGGTCTATCGGCCTGACCCCCTCGCGAGCGAACTCGAGGGCCGCCTGCCTCCACTCGTACCACGTAGCCCTAACGATCGAGCAGAGGGTCTCGAACCTGGCTAAGAGCTTCCTAAACTCAGACTCCACGTCCACCCTGGGCACGCCCCTCCCCCCTACAGCCTCATCCCCACTCTGTACCCGTCGTGTATGGCGTTGTGGAGCCTCCTGGGTGCTAGCGCGTCCCCGATGACGTAGACCTCTGGACAGACCTCCTTGGCCGCCTTCACTAGCTCCGCCACGGGCTCGCGCTCAGCGTAGACCACGGTATCGGCCGCCACTGGTATGCGGAGGTCGTACGGTATGATCTTGACCACGACCTCCCCCTCGCCTATCTCCTCTATAGTGGCATTTCTATACACCCTCACGCCCAGCTGGCCCAGCTTCATAATGTACCTCCACACATAGGACGGGTTCACGTCCCTGCCCACCTTGCGGTCCCTGGAGATCAGCGTGACCCTCTTCCCCTTGTTGGCTAGGTACAGGGCCGTCACTACGCCGGGCCCCCTGCCGCCCCACACCACTACCCTCTGCCCCGTCTCCACCCTCCCCTCTAGCACGTCGGGGGCTGGCACTACGTTCGGCCTGTCCCAGCCCGGCACCTTCTCTACGACGAAGCGGGCGCCCGTGGCGATCACCACCGCGTCCGGGGCCTCCTCCTCAATTAGCTTCGGGGTGACCTCGACCCCTAGGTGGAAGACCACCCCCGCCTTCTTGCACTGAGTGACCTGATACTTTATCACGTCGTAGAGCTCCTCCTCTCCGAAGGGCCCCTTCGAGGCGTATACGACCTGGCCGCCCAGCACGTCGCGCTTATCGTACAGATGTACCTCGTGGCCCTTCTGCGCCGCCGCGGCAGCGCACTCTAGGCCAGCGGGGCCGCCCCCAACCACAATCACCTTCTTCTTCACCTCGGCCGGCCTAATTTGCCACTCCGGGTCCCACTCGTGGCCGCAGAGGGGGTTGGTGGCGCAGGTCATTGGCGCGTCCCTGAAGAGCCTGGCCAAGCATAGGTTGCAAGCAATGCACGGCCTGACGTCCTCCAGCCTCCCCTCTAGAACCTTCCTTGGGAGCAGCGGGTCCGCTATCATCGGCCTGCACATCTCCCAAATGTCTATTATCCCCTCGGCTATCGCTCTGTCGGCCATGGACGGCTTGAAGAGCCTGTAGGCCATGGAGATCGGCACCTTAACCCCGGCCTCCTTGGCCCTCTTGGCGTTGTAGAGCCAGTAGCCCTGGGGCACGTCCCTAGTGATGACTGGCACCGTGGACTCCTGCCACCCCTGAGTGACGCTGATGCAGTCTATGCCGGCCTTCTCAGCCATCTTGTAGGTCACCATGCACTCCTCTGGAGTGTTCCCGCCCACGTCGTCTAGGAGCTCCTCAGCGCAGAGCCTTATGATGAGCGGGACGTCCGGGCCGACGGCGTCCCTGACGGCCCCTATGACCTCCACCATGAACCTGCACCGGTTCTCGATGTCCCCTCCGTACTCGTCAGTGCGCCTATTGGTGTACTTCGAGAGGAAGTTGGATATTAGGTAGCCCACGATACCGGAGATCTCCACTATGTCAAAGCCAGCCTCCACCCCCCTGCGGGCGGCGTCGGCGTGCTGCTTTATGCACAGCTTAATGTCGTCCTTAGTCATCTCCACGACCGGCCTGAAGATCCTTAGCCTCTGGGGGATGGCCGAGGGCCCTACGCAGTAGGGTATCTCGACGCCCCCCACCCTACCGCAGTGCATTAGCTGAATGTTAGCTATGGCCCCCTCCTCGTGGATGGCGTCGGCTATGCGCTTGAGGCCAGGGATAAACTTGTCGTCCCAGGCCGCGGCCTGCCCCACGTAGCCCTGCCCCTCCTTCTTGGGATCCATGTACACCCCCTGCATCGTGCAGATCCCTCCTACCACCCCCCTGGCGCGCATCCTCATGTAGGCGACGTCCCTGTCCGTGATGAACCCGTCGTGAGTGTTGTAGTTGTCCTCGGTGGCGGCGTACTTAATGCGGTTGGGGACCGTGAGGTTCCTTATCTTTATTGGCTTGAAGAGGTTCGGGAACATCTTGTACCCTGGGTACTGCGAGTAGTCCCACTTCATTACCTCCGGCAAGGCTACCCACCCACCCCTGTACGTATTAAGGTTTAAATAGTTTATCCCTAGGCGTACAGAGGCGCCTCCTTAACTACCGTAATTCATAAATACTTGCCCCTCCTACGTGTGGCCAGCCCCTCCTCGTGAACAGAAATGCCACCATCGGTGCTGGTGATAGGCGGGGGGATAGCTGGCATAGAGGCCTCGCTCAACCTAGCTGACTACGGGCTCGAGGTCTACTTAGTCGAGGAGTCCCCCAGCATAGGGGGGCTGATGGCTAGGCTAGACAAGACGTTCCCGACCCTAGATTGCTCAATATGCATTGAGGCGCCGAAGATGTACGAGGTCCGCCGCCACCCAAACATCAAGCTCCTCACCTACACTGAGGTCCGGCGCGTCGACAGGGTGGGGGACAAGTTCAGGGTCAGGTTGGTCAAGAAGGCGCGCTACGTAGATGAGGAGAAGTGCAAGGGCTGCGGCAAGTGCGCCGAGGCCTGCCCAGTTAAGGTGCCCGATGAGATGGACGCCAAGGTGGGGGGCCTCAGGAAGCTAATATACGTCCCCTTCCCGCAGGCGGTCCCCAACGTCTACGTCATAGACCCTAGGTGTAGGCTCGGCAAGATGAGGGACCGTGGGGCCTGCGTGGGGGGTTGCATAGTGGACTGCAGCCAGTGCCGCGAGTGCCCGATAGCGCTTTGCGTCAAGGCTTGCGAGAGGGAGGGGGCCAAGGCGGTTATGCTGTGGCAGCGCGACAAGGTGATCGACGTAACCGTCGGGAGCATAGTGGTCGCCACTGGCCTGGAGCCCATGGAGCCCCCGCGAGGGACCCTCGGCTACGGCATCTACCCCAACGTGCTTACGCACATGCAGTACGAGAGGCTCATGAACGCTGGCGGCCCCACCATGGGGGAGATACTGAGGCCCAGCGACGGGAGGCGCCCCAGCAGGGTCGTCTGGGTCCAGTGCGTTGGCAGCCGCGTAGACCCTAAGTCGCAGCCCGGGGTGCCCTACTGCTCTAAGGTGTGCTGCATGGTGTCTGCCAAGCAGACCATCATAACTAAGGAGCACGACCCCTCCATAGATACCTACGTGCTCTACAGCGACCTCAGGACGTACGCCAAGGGCTTCCACGAGCTGTATAGGAAGGCAGTGGGCATGGGGGTGAAGTACGTCAAGGCCGGGCCCGCGGAGGTCCGCGAGGACCCCTCCACCGGCATGCTCAGGATAACTTACGAGGATGTGGAGAGGGGGGCCGTGGAGGAGCTCAGCGCCGACATCCTCGTCCTGTGCACCGCCCTCCTGCCCAGCAGGAGCAACGCTAAGCTGGCCAAGGTGCTCAAGGTGGAGCTGGACGAGCTTGGCTTCTTTAAGGAGAGGGACCCCGTCGGCTCCCCCCTCGAGGCTGCCGACGGGATATACCTCTGCGGCGGGGCCACGGGGCCGGTGGACATCTCGGAGTCCGTGGCCCAGGCCATCGCCGCGAGCATGAGGGCCGCCCTGAGGGCGGTGAGGGCTGGATGAGCGAGGGCGTAAGGGTCGGGGTCTTCGTCTGCCACTGCGGCACTAACATAGGCGGCGTCGTGAACGTCCCCGAAGTGGTGGAGTACGCTAGGAAGCTCGAGGGGGTGGCCCTCGCGGACGAGGGGAAGTGGATATGCTCCGTCGACTACTTGAACAAGATTAAGGAGAGCATAGCCAAGTACGGGCTGAACCGTGTAGTGGTCGCGTGCTGCACCCCCAGGACCCACGAGCCCATCTTTAAGTCCGCGCTCAAGGAGGCGGGGCTGAACCCGTACCTCCTAGAGTTCGTTAGCATAAGGGAGCAGTGCTCCTGGGTCCACCGGAAGGACCCCGCTGGCGCGACGGAGAAGGCGAAGGAGCTCGTGAGGATGGGGGTGGCCAAGGCGAGGCTCCTCGAGCCGGCCGAGGAGATTCGCCTGCCCGTGGGGAGGGAGGCCCTGGTGATAGGAGGGGGCGTTGCGGGGATGACAGCGGCCCTCTCGCTAGCTGAGCAGGGCTTCGAGGTATGGCTCGTGGAGCGTAGCGATAGGCTCGGGGGCCTGCTCAATAGGCTATCTAGGATAGCCCCCCTCGACGTGGACGCGGAGAAGCTCCTCAAGGGGCTCGTCGATAGGGTCGAGTCCAGTCCCAACATTAAGGTGCTCCTCGGCGCGGAGGTCGAGTCCGTAGAGGGCTACGTGGGCTCCTTCAACGTCAGGGTCAGGCGGGGCGGGGAGGTTATTGAGTTGAAGGCCTCCACGATAATAGTCGCCACTGGGATGAGGGAGGTCGAGCCGCACGGGCTATGCGGCTACGGCGAGCTCCCCAACGTAATTACCCAGCTGAAGTTGGAGGAGATGCTCAAGAAGGGGGACCTGAACGGGGCCAAGAGGATAGTCATCATCAACTGCGTCGGGTCCAGGACTGAGACTAGGGGCTGCTGTAACATAGGCTGCCTCGTCTCGCTGAAGAACGCCAAGCACATTAAGGAGCTAGACCCCCAGGCCGAGGTCTACATTATGTACAGAGACATGAACACGAAGGGGATCGACGAGCTCTACCTAAACGAGGTGCTGGGGAAGTACGATGTAACTACGATTAGGTACGCCGAGCTACCCAAGGTGAGCCTAGAGGGGGGGAGGCTCGTGGTCAGGGCCTTCGACATACTGCTGGGCAGCGAGGTGGAGGTGCCCGCGGACCTCGTGGTCCTAACCGCGCCCCTAGAGGGGGTGGAGGATGTGGAGAGGCTGAAGGGCCTCCTCAAGGTCTCCGCCAATCCCGAGCGCTTCTTCCAGGAGGCCCACATTAAGCTGAGGCCCCTCGACTTCTGCACGGACGGCGTCTACCTGTGCGGAGCTGCGAGGTCCCCCAAGTCAGTGAGGGAGGCGATGGAGGAGGCCATGGGGGCGGCCATGAGGGCCTCCATACCCATGGTCAGGGGCTACGTGGAGGGGGAGGGCATAATTGCCCACGTGGACGAGGAGCGCTGCGTGGGCTGCGGCATATGCGCCAAGGCGTGCGCCTACAACGCCATAAGGATGAAGGACGTGGGGGGCGGCAAGCTGAGGGCCGAGGTCATTAAGGCCATTTGTAAGGGCTGTGGGACGTGCGCCGCCGAGTGCCCCAGGGACGCCATAGACATTAAGCACTTCGCCGACCGGGAGATCCTGGCTCAGGTCGAGGCGGCGCTGGCCGAGAGACCGGGCGAGAAGATAGTGGCCTTCTGCTGCCACTGGTGCGCCCTAGGTGCAGTGGACGTGGCCGGCGTAAGTAGGCTCGAGTACCCGCTAAACGTGAGGATAATAAGGGTCATGTGCTCAGGCAGGGTGGACGCGAGCTTCGTGGAGAGGGCCTTTGAGCTCGGGGCCGCGGGGGTCCTCGTCGCTGGCTGCGAGTTCCCGACCTGCCACTACGTGACTGGCAACTACAAGTGTAAAGAGAGGATGGAGAGGCTCAAGCCTAAGCTAGCTCGCAAGGGCTACGACCCAGATAGGCTCTGGACCGTCTGGCTCTCCGCGGCCGACGGCCCCAAGTTCGCGTCCACCGTAAGGAACATGGTGAGTAAGCTGGGCCTCGGGGGCTAGGGGCGAGCCCCTAGGCGGCCTCGCTAGGCTGGCGAGCCCATGGAGACGACGCTAGATATGTCGTAGACCTCTATTGGGACCTTCCTCCTCCTCGCCGCTAGGCTGAAGTTCATGTAACACATGGGGCAGCAAGTCACTAGCCCCCTCACCCCGAGCGGCGCTACCTCCTCAACTAGCTTCCTATAGGCAATGCTTGAAGCT
>JAWAOK010000023.1:0-20043 GCA_038894875.1 Candidatus Nezhaarchaeales archaeon | reverse complement strand
CGTGTAGCTCGCGCGGAGGCCTTAGCGCCACCCCACCTTCAATAGGGCAGCCTACGGATGGATAAGGAGGATTGAGGAGGCCTTGCAGGATTAACGACGTCGCCCTCAATGCCTCGCTAAACAATGGTGATAACAGCTGGCTTAGCGGGGCCTGAGGGGCTGAGAGCGATTGAGGGGCTACAAATCGACAGATGGTGAGGATAGCGCCCCTAGCGACAGAGGACTTATCTAAGCAGCCAAACTATGAAAGGACGTGGCCTGAATTGTACGAGGGCGCAGTGCGCTCGGCCTCTGCATTTAGAGAGGGGCAAAGAGGTGGAGTTCAACGGCGAGAATTTCGATAGAGTCGCATTGAAAGAGAGGCTCGGCTAGCCTCAATAATAAAGAATTGAAGGAAGCCGAGGGCCGGGTGGGAACGTAAGGCGCTGGCCTTAGTAATGGAGGGCTAAAAGCCGCTCGCCTCTAATGAGCTCGGGCCTCTCAATTTCGCATCTTAGTAGTAAGGAACTAAAAGCCACTAGCTTGCTTAAGGGGACCTACTCAAACGAGAGCCTTGTAGAGAGTTGAAAGTTTGGAGCCGTTCCATCTCGAGGAGTGACGTCGCCCCCTCTAAATAGAGCTTCAAGAGAAGCGCTGCAATGGCCTCAATTAAGCTTTTAATTCTTTCAACAAGCATCTAAGTGCGTGGGCAGTTTGATGAGGGGTGCCCTGCTCACCCTGAGGTCTATGGGCTTTAGTGCGCTGCTTAGAGAGGCCTTGAGGAGGGTCCTCGGCATCGAGTACTGCTATCGGGGGAATTTTAATCAACTCTAGCAACGCTTTCAGAGTCATTCGCAACCTCCTCTTAAGGGGCTATGAAGTTCTGCATCATAATGGTAGACTCCCTTCGGAGAATTTTGTGCAGATGTCGCGGATATAGATCTTCTCAGACCCCTCTCAGAACCGCTGGAGGATATGTATGGGTTCGTCAACGTCGAGGGCGCCGTCATCGTTGACGTTGGGGCATATATTGGCGAGACGGCCATGCTGTTCCTATCTAAGGGCGCCCGTCGGGTCTACGCGCTTGAGCCTGTGGGTAGTCACTACCGCTACCTGCGAGAAAACGTCCTTAAGAATAATGTTGCGGGCCGCGTAATACCATTGAACTATGGAGCGTGGTTCCGCGAAGCAACCTTCAGCACGGGCTATGAGGGGCCTTCAACGGGATTGCGGACGGCGAGTGAAACGCCCGTTACAATTAAGGCTAAGCACTTGGGCGATATATTGAGGGGAGGTATTCGACAGGGAGGGGAAAATAGACCTCGTTAAGATGGACTGCGAGGGGTGCGAGTACTCCCTACTCGCCCTATCCACCGAGGACATAAAGCTGGCCAAGCAGTACATTAATAGAGATTCACGGCGCGGAGGTCCCGATAATAGACAAAATGGCTAGGATCGGCTACGGGCATAGGCTTATTAAGAGAATAGCCGACTTAGTGTCGGTGCATTACTTCACCACTTAACTTGGGCGCAACGTCAATGCTACTACCACGCACTACTCCTTGGGAACCTCTTAAGATGGGCTTCTGAGGGGCGACTTAGCACTTTCGGCGAAGGGCTTAGATTATGGAGGGGCCCCTCGACCACCTGCAGGTCTGCTACCCGCAAGGAGGTTGAGGGCCTTGGACCGCGCCCGCAGCTTAAATGCGAAGCGAGGCCGTAGGCGGGGGCCGCTCAGCCTAGCGCGCCGGCGAGGGCGCTCACTAGGGACTGATACAATAGGTACAGCCCTATAGCTATGAGTGAGTAGCCTCCAACGGCCCGCATCAGTGGGGCTGCCCCCACCGCCCTCGCGAGCACCGCCTCCTTAATCTTCGCCGCGAGGACTGAGACCAGGACTATCGGAAGCCCAATACCCATCGCGTAAGCGACGAAGACGAGCGCGCCGTGGAGCGCGCCTCCAAATGAGAAGGCGTATAGGACTACGGAGAGGAATATCGGGGCCGAGCACCCCGCAGCCGCTAGGCCGTACACCACCCCGTATAGGAGGAGCCCGGCGAGCCCCCTCCTCCTCGGAGCCCCCAGCCTCACGGAGAAGGACGGGGCCCTGCCCTCAAAGGCCATTACGAACCCCATCAAGGCTATCACCGCGCTTGCCCCAACCTGTAGGAGTGGCACGTGCTTGGATGCCAGGCCGCCGAGCGCGGAGGCGACTGCGCCGACTGCGGAGAACACTGCAATTACGCTCGACGCGCAGACGAGCCCACCTAAGGCTGCCTTGGGGAGGGACTTAGACCCTAGGTAGTAGGATATGTAGCCGGGGAGCAGCGGGAAGCTGCATGGAGAGAGGAGGGTGAGCGCGCCGGCCATGAACGCTAGCGCTACCTCTAGGGGGCTCAAGAGCTACCCCTCCCCAGCACCTCACCTATCTCTCGTATTAGCGTTGACGACGGCGTTAGGCCTACGTGCCTGAACCTCACGTAGCCGCTCTGATCGACTATGATTATAGTGGGGATCGCCACGACCCCATAGGTTAGCTTGAGGTTAATGGTATCCCTCGCCCATATCCAATCGGCGCGCGGGTAGCCCTCGAGGAACTGCCTAAGGACCTCCTCAGAGTCGCGGACTGGGTCGACGCTGATCGATATCACCACGACCGAGTCCCCGTACCTCTCCCTCACTTCTTGAAGGTGGGGCACCTGCAGCCTACACGGCCCGCACCACGTAGCCATGAAGTCTAGGACGACGACCCTCCCCCTAAAGTCGCTCAACCTAAAAGCCCTCCCCTGGAGGTCGATTAGGAGGAAGTCCGCCGCCTCAGCGGGGGGCTGCTTCGGCGCACTCAATTGGAGCCAGCTCGCCACAGCGATCGCTACGGCGGCTATGGCGATGGCGAGTAGCGCGATCGTCCAAACACTAACCCTCATGAACCCTCCATCCGCGAGGGGCTCCAACTCTAGAGGCCGCGAGGCCGCCCACCCTACTTTTACACTGCACCTTATCCCTTACTGCAGTGCTCTTAAGCGAAGGAGGGGGCAGGCCCTCTTAGGGCTTAGAGGCTAAGCAATTGCGGAGCTGGCAAGATCAAAAGTAGGTAGAGGAAGGGGCGGAGGCTCAGGCTAGCTAGCCCGAGCTCTCGAGGGGCTAGGCCCAGAGGCCGTGCAGTGAGGTCCATCGCGTAAGCCACCATTAAGTACGACAACCCCAGCGACCGACGCGCCTGGGGGCGAAGGGATATAAAGGACCCTCCCATAGCCCTCTTAATGGCGGAGGGCGTGGAGGAGGCAGTTAGGAAGGCGGTAATAGAGCTGCTCGAGAGGGACAGGGAGTTTCGCTACGCAGTAGCTGGGGCCATAGGGGTCCTGGAGGTCCTCCACAGGCTCGACAGGAGCGAGGCCGAGCTAGTCAGGCTCCGCGAGGACATGAACAGGCTCAGGGAGGACTTCAATAGGAGGGCTGGGGAGGACTCGAGGAGGTTCGCCGCGATAGAGGCGGAGCTCGCCAAGCTCAGAGAGGACATGGCGGCCGGGTTTAGGAGGCACGAAGAGGAGATAGCCAAGGTGTGGAGCGAGCTAGCCAAGTTGAGGGAGGACATGGCGGCTGGGTTCAAGAGGCACGATGAGCTGTTAGAGAGGCACTGGCGGGAGATCGTCAGGCTCAGGGAGGACATGAACAGGGGCTTCGCGCTCCTAGAGAGGCACGTCTCGGCCCTAGGCGCTAGGTGGGGCCTGATGGCTGAGGAGGCGTTTAGGGAGGGCCTGAGGGGCCTGCTGAGCAGGGAGCTCGGGCTATCAATTGAGAGGTGGAGGGCCTTCGACGAGAGCGGGAGGGTCTTCGGATACCCGAGCGAGGTCGAGGTGGACGTCGCCATAAAGGACGGGAGGGTGGTATTGATTGAGGCGGCGTCGCACGTTAGGGCCTCCGACGTGTACCAGCTCAAGAGGAAGGCGGAGCTTTACGCAGAGAGGGCCGGCAGGAGGCCGGATAGGCTACTGATCGTCACGCCCTACATCGACGAGGGGGCGCTGGAGGCGTCTAAGCGGATGGGCGCAGAGGTCTACACTAAGGTGTAGCGCCCCAAGCTAGCTGAGCCCCGCGGGCCCAGGCGCCAGGACTGCTGTAGCGGGCTCATTGGTACTCCACGCTCATCACTCATCAGCAAGGCGCTTCAATTCATCGCCCAGCGGGTACTAGCGCCCCTCAGCAAAATAGCTTTTCTGAGCTTAGAAGCAGAAGTCGCAGGGGAGGCGGAACCTCTCGCAGGCCTTAGCGACCCTCTCCCTAGCGCTCCTGAGCCAGCCCCTCTTCGAGACGGCGCTAATGAACTCCCTGAGGAGGCCCTCGCCCAAGGCTTTCGCCACTGACTGGACTACGTCGCCCCTCGCGTTCAGCCTATCCACCACCACTCGGCCCGCCCCAGCGCTGTAGGCCATCTCAATTATCTCCTCGACCTCCCCGTCCACTACCCCTGGTATCAAGGGCCCTAGGAAGAGGAACGTCCTGAGGCCCTCCCTAGAGGCCTCCCTCAAGGCCTCCAGCCTAGCCGCCGGCGGGTCTGATAGGGGCTCCAGCTCCCTATGCGCCCGAATGGTCGTGACGGTCACCCCCACCTCGAACCTCCTCCTATCCATGGAGTCCAGGTCCCTCTTGAAGAGCGCCGACTTAGTTAGTACCGTGACCTCGAGCCTGCTCGACGAGAGCAGCTCGACGCACCTCCTCGTTAGCTCGTACCGACGCTCCACTGGCTGGTACGGGTCGGTTACGCTGCTGACCAGGACCACCCCCCGGCCCGCGCGCCTAAGCTCCCTGGCCAGGACCTCCGCCACGTTGGCCTTGACCTCGACGAACTCCCCCCAGGCCCTCCCCCTGAGCCTGCCGGGCATCATCCTAGGGACGTAGCAGTAGACGCACGCGTGCTCGCAGCCAAAGTAGGGGTTCAGGGAGTAGTCCACCCCATATATGCCGCTCTTAGATAGCGCGCTCCTGCACCGGACCTCGGTCACTACTAGGCGGCCTATAGCGATTCACCGGCCCCGCGCCCTAGGCGCAGCCCCTCAAAATAGCCGTTTTTTCAACTACCCGTTCCACCTCCGCCCCCGCCCACCCCAGCTTTACTCCCACTTTCACTTCACTCCCTCCATTTCCATCTAAGCCTCGGGCCTTCAATTCTCTTTATGGGGTTGAGAGGGGGCGCGCCCTAGCCGGACGGCCAGAGCGCGTTGCCGACGGCGAATGACGCTAAGGTGGCGATGGCGACCGTTATCAGCACGTACGCCGCGGCCTTCCTCGCGGTGAAGAGCCTGCTGATCGCCAGCATGTTCGGCAGGCTCATGCCCGGCCCCGTTAGGAGGAGCGCGAGCGCGGGGCCCCTGCCCATCCCCAAGCCCATCAGCGTGCTGACGAAGGGCGCCTCCGTCAGCGTAGCGAAGTAGCTCAGGGCCCCAATGACGCAGGCGATGAAGGTCGGCAGCAGGCCGCTCCCCCCGAGCCAGCCCCTGACCCAGGCCTCCGGCAGCAGCTTGCCCACGACGCCTATTACGAACACCCCGACGAGGAGGAGCGGGAATATCATCCTCACGAACCACAGGGTCTCGTGGAGCCACGCCCTCACCCGCCCCCCCTCAATAAACTTGAGCGCGTAGCCCATCGTCGCTACGAGGAGCGCCGCGGAGGCCAGGAGCTTGTAGCCGTAGATCGGCAGCCCTCCCCCGCCCGGGCCGGCGCCTAGGTAGCTAGGCAGGGCCGCGCCCAGGTAGTTCGGCACTAGGAGCGTGGCCACTAGCAGCACCATCAGTAGGACCTCCCTCCTGCCCCCAGTGACGACGCTCACCGCAGCGCCCCGCCCGAGCTCCGCCCCCCTCACCCTCGAGGCCTCCTCCCGCCTAAAGATGGCCGTCATTGCGAGGCCGACTATGAGGGAGGTGGCGAGGGCCACGGCGAGCCTCGCTGCAGCCATGTCGGCTCCGAGTATGGCCCCGGTGTAGGTTAGGGCTAGGAGGTTGGCCGCGGGCGCCACCCATAGGAATATGAAGGCCGGCCCGATGCTGCTCCCGCGCCTATAGAGGCCCGCGGCTATCGGGATCACGGTGCACGAGCACACCGCCAGCCCTAGGCTCGAGACCGCCGCCAAGGGGAAGGAGACGGCCCTCCTGGACTCCTGACCCAGGTACCTGACGATGGCGTCGCGCGAGAGGAACGTGACTATCGCCCCAGCCAGTAGGAACGCTGGGATGAGGCACGTAGCTACGTGGTAGGCTACGTAGTCGATCAGGGCGTCGAGCCCAGCCCTCAGTAGCTCGAGCACTGGCCCTAGGTCCACGGTCCCAGCCGTTGGCATCATGGGTCCTCTTAGATAAAAGGCTCGCGGCGCAACGCTTATAGCTGGCCTACTCTGCATTGGATCGCGATATGGGCGCAGAGGTGTCCGTCAAGATCTTCGGGCCCGAGCCCCCCTGCATCAAGTGCATGGCCGCTGAGAAGGTAGCTAGGGAGGTCGCTAAGGAGTTCGGCGGCAGGGTCAAGGTCGTTAGGCTGTCGGTCTTCTCGGAGGAGGCCGATAGGTACGGAGTGTCCATCACGCCGTCCATAGTCATAAACGATAGGCTCGCCTTCTCAGGCAGGGTCCCGAGCAAGGACGAGCTTAAGAGGGCGATAGAGGAGGCAATGGCCTAGCCGCCTAGGCCCCTGGGCGGGCCCAGCGGAGCCTTAGCTCCCTCACCTTCCTCCTGAAGGTCTCGTACTTCATGCACTCCCCCCCTCGGCATATCTTCCCCTCGGCCACTAGCAGCCTCCACACCTTCGACACCGGCAGCCCCCTCTTGAGCAGCTGCTTGACGTAGTCCTCGGGGAAGGGGTAGGGGGGCCTGCCGAGCCTCCTCCCGCTCGCCCTAGCCCTCTCTAGGCCGGCCCTCGTCCTCAGGGAGGCGAGGACCCTCTCCTGAGCTGAGGCGAAGGACATGACGCTCACGAGTATGTCAGCTAGGAGCTTGTAGAGGAGCGAGAGGAGCGGGTTGTCGCTCGCCCTGAGGCCCTCCATTAGCTCGTTCCAGCTCGGGAGGGCGGCTATCCACAGCCTGTACCCCCTGGAGCTAAAGAAGTGCAGGACCTCCTTCAAGTCGTCGTAGTCCCTCCCCAGCCTACTTAGCTCAAAGACCACCACGTCCCTAACGTGGGGGTTGTCCTCGAGGAACTTCACCATCGACCTAAACCCCGGCCTCTCCATGGCCCTCACTGAGCCCGAGACCGCCTCGTCGCTAAACCACGCTAGCGAGAAGCCCTTCGACTTAGCGAACTCCTCCACCGCCCTCCTCTGGGCCTCGGCCTCCTGCCTCTCAGTGGAGACCCTGGCGTAGGCCGCGGCCAGCGCCCCCATCTCCCAGCCCTCGGCCGCTCGGCTGGGGCGGCCTCAGTACTTGTGCAGGACCCTCCCTCCCTCGATGGTGAAGCCCACGCTGAAGTAGTAGCCCCCGAGCACCCTGACCGGCCTGAGCCTGTCGACCTCCTCCAGCTCCGACTCATTGATGGTGAGCGAGGCCGGCCCTCCCCACACGTCCCCGAACCTCACGTCCTTCACTACGCTCTCCACGAGCTCGTGCACCGAGGGCCTCGCCGGGTCCTCTATGTTGGGGAAGTGCCTAATTAAGTAGAACTTGGGCTTGGGCAGCTCGTCCACGGCCGCCCTCCTGGCCACCTCCACCGTCCCCGCGGCTATGCGCTCCCCGTGGCTCTCGCATATGCCAGTTAGCCTGACCCCCTCCCTCACCCCTCCCAGGGCCGGGTTCAGCGGGTGGAGCTTAGTGATCCACACCCTGCCGAGCTTCTTGGGGAAGCCCTGGAACCAGCCGCGCAGGAGGGTGAAGTCGTTGTCCACCCATATGTAGGGGACCGTGAAGCCTGGCGCGCCCTTGTACTGGCAGCTCACCGCCACGAAGAACTCCCTGTACTGCGTGCGCTCCGGGTTCACGTAGGCCAGCTCGGGCCTGCGCCCGCTGACGGAGGTCCACTCTACGAACCAAGCGAAGGCCAGCCTCGGGTTGGGGCCGGGCTCGAGGGGAGGGGCTAGGAGCTTCCTGACCTCGGACTCGTCGGCCTCGAAGACTATCGCCAGCACGTCCCCCCCGTAGTGCCAGGGCGGGGGGTCGAGGAGGGAGGCCCTTCCCTCTGGGCTTAGGGGGAGGCAGTACCCCTTGAGGGGCCCTCCTGTATGGGGCACGCCAGTGGGTGGGGCGCGAGGGCTTATAGGCCTACTGGGCGCGCTAGCCCCGCCAGCTTAGCACCGTGGCGGCGCTGGAGGGGCAGCGAGGGGCTTACGTAAAAAATTCCCTCGAAGGATTTTTTACGGACGCTCGCTTGCGCGAGGGGGCGGCGGTAGGAAACGCCCGTTTTTCACGGCTCACCCCTGCGTGCTGACGCATGACTAGAATCTCAAGGCCGTGGGGTCCCTATATTCGAACTTGAGGTAGGATTGTCCAACTCTCAAATTGAGAGGAAGACCTATAAAGCTTTGAAGGACCCCCTACCTGATGGTAGGTCATGGTACTTACTTGGGAAATGGCCTTTAAAAATTTGAGACGTAGGAAGCTTAGAACGGCGCTAACGGTCTTGGGGGTAGTAGTGGGCGTAAGCATGATGCTGATGCTCTTATCGCTCACTTCAGGCATGGAGAGTCAAGCCAGAGTTATGATCCGTGCCCTAAGCGGAGCCGACATAGTGGTAACCAACGCCACTACCCTTAGAGGCTTGAGAGGATCTCCAGAGGCTTTCATAGGGCCAAGCCTGCTCGATCAATCAGTAGTGGATGTTGTACGCAGCATCCCGGGAGTATACGCAGCTTCACCTCAATTATCGTTTAGCACCTCGATTAGCGGGAGGAGAGTTACGATCTATGGTATTGAGCCCTCATCGTACGAAGTGGTAACGGGTGGACTGAGGGTGGCCGAAGGGAGGTTCTTATCAAGTAATGGTGAAATAGTCCTCGGAAGGACGCTAATGGAACTCTCAAACTTGACGTTAGGCTCATCCATCGTACTACCAACTAGTGAAGGTGAAGGTAGAGAATTCAAGGTAGTTGGAATATTTGAAAGCGGGATAAGCTTCCAAGAGCTCTCTGGCTACGTAACCCTTGCAGATGCGCAGTACGTTACTGGAAGGCAGGGCTTAGTGTCTCAAGTCCTGGTAAAATGCGACGATCCATCCCTCGCTAGCCAAGTAGCTAGCCTAATCTCGTCAACCATAGATGGCATTAGGGCCCTAACTCCATCTGCAACAGTAGAGCGAGCTTCCCAGGTGCTAAGCTCGCTAACTATGTTCTTTGTAACCATAGGCTTAGTGGCTCTCGCTGCTGGTAGCTTCGGGGTCGTCAACACCATGATAATGTCCGTAACTGAGAGGACTTGGGAGATAGGGGTCTTAAAGGCCATAGGGGCTAGGGGTCGTGACATCATGAAAATGTTCCTTGCGGAGTCGCTATTGATAGGATTGCTTGGAGGCTGCATAGGTGTGCTGATCGGCACGGTTTTAGCTTACGTCTTTCCAGCACTAACAGCAGGGCTTTTCTCTTACGGTGCGACACCATTTTGGACCGGGAGTCCTATGGTTGGAGGTAGGACGCTAACGAACATAGTCCTTGCAACACCATCGATTACGCCACTAAACATAGCAACGTGCCTCCTCCTAGGAGCTCTGGTGGGGGTCTTGGCCGGCCTCTACCCGGCTTGGCGTGCATCTAGGTTAAGGCCTACGGAGGCGATGAGGCGTGCGTAAGGTTATGGTCAAAACCATAAACTTAAGCAAGGTCTACAGGCGTGGTAAGGTGGAGGTTCCAGCTCTAGTCGATGTAAACCTTCAAGTAACTTCTGGCGAAATAGTTGGGATCGTAGGTCCATCAGGCTCAGGGAAGACCACGCTCCTCAACCTCATAGGGGGCTTAGACAGGCCAACGAAGGGGAAGATCTTCGTAAATGACGTGGATATAACGTCACTAAATGAAAGGGAATTGGCTAAATATAGGTTGAAGGTGGTGGGCTTTGTGTTCCAGTTCTACAACCTTATACCGACTCTGACGGCTCTAGAGAACGTCGAGCTGCCGATGGCGTTGGCTGGAGTGCCAAAAAGCGAGAGGAGGAAGAGGGCTTTCGAGCTCTTAGAGATGGTGGGCTTGGAAGCTAGAGCGGGCCATAAGCCTGACGAGCTGAGTGGTGGAGAACAGCAGAGAGTGGCCATAGCTAGAGCTCTGGCAAACAATCCCGCAATAGTCTTGGCTGACGAGCCTACGGGAGACCTAGATTCGAAGTCGGCAAGGTCGCTAATGAGCTTTGTGAGGCGACTAAACAAAGAGAATGGCCAAACATTCATCATAGTAACTCACGATCCCATAGTTGTAGAGGCATGCACGAGAGTCTATAACATTAGGGACGGCAGAATAGAGGGTGGCAGGGAAGTAGCTAACCATTAGCAAGTGCAACGCTAGTGCGCTTTAGTTGAGAGGAGAAAATTAGATCACGTTCTCGCCACGACTCTCCTATATGACCCCCTACGGATCAAGGCGCGTCGCCCGACGCTCCCCTTAAGGGGCTACTCTAGATGAGGCGCTTAAGGTAGCCCTAGGGGGCGGCGTCACGGCATGCGGCGCACTGTACGTAGCGCAGGCGCTGAGGCACCATAGGCCGCTATCAACTTTCAATTGAGGGCGGGGGTGAGCAGCCCCATGAGGCGCTCGGCTACTTAACGCAAAAATTGCAATGCTGTAGGGGACTCACTGGACTGGGCCAGGGTCGATGTGGGGCGCCCCCTCAGAGCCAACTTCAAGCCCTCGCGGCCTCCCGCCGCGCGGCCCCCCTGGCGAGCCTATTGAGCGCTAGCCTGAGCGCCGCCGACGCGAGCAGCACGGCTACTGACGTCAGCGCTATCGTGGCCCCCACGGGCAGGTCTAAGTGGTAGCTGGCCGCTAGGCCCAGGCAGGCCGAGGCCGCGCCCAGCGCCGGCGCCAGTGCCCTGCGCACGTCCGCCCTCGGGGAGAGCTGCGCCGAGGCCACCACCGGGTTGTAGAGCAGCGAGAAGGTCAGGAAGCCGCCGGTGATGGTGAGCGCCAGGGCTGCGGCCGTGCCGACGAAGAGGAGTATGATCGTAGTGTGGAGGTGCACGTCGACCCCCTCGGCCTCGGCCAGCCTTGCGTCGAAGAGCATCGAGTCCAGCGGGCCCCTGGCCAGCGCCGCGTAGGCCACGAAGGAGGAGAGCGCCGCGAAGAGCAGGGAGGCCCTCGTCGGCGTCACCGCCAGCACGCTTCCCCAGAGCACCCCTCCCACCTGGACCGTCGCCAGCACCACGGACTGGCTGAGGTATATCATGAAGAGGGCCAGCGCGTTGAAGAGCGAGAAGAAGGCCATGGACACTACGTCGCCGTACCTGCCGGCCCTGGGGAGGAGGAGCCCCATGGATAGGGCGTAGGCGGACGCCGTGGCCATGGAGGACGCGGCCGCGTCCACGCCCAGCGCCATCCCCGCGGCGGCGCCGGCCAGGGCCGCGTGGGCCACGCTGAAGCTTATCGTAGTCAGCCTCAGCTCGCTCACGTAGTACCCGAGCAGCCCGCACAGCGAGCCAGCCATGAGCGACGCGAGCGCTGGAACCAGCACCTCACAGCCCCTCTACGCTAACCACCCTCCCGCCCTCCATCTTAACCACTGCGTCAGCTAGGCTAGACACGGGCATGGTGTCGTGGGTCACGACCACGACCGAGGCCCCCGCGCGCTTGACGTAGTCCCCGAGCGCGTGGGCCACCGCCTCCCTAGAGGCCCTGTCTAGGCTAGCGAAGGGCTCGTCTAGGAAGAGGACCAGCGGCCTCCTAACCATGGCCCTGGCTATGAAGACCTTCTGCTGCTCCCCGCCGCTCAAGGTGCCCACGGGCCTCTCGAGGAGGGGCTTGATGCCGAGCGCCTCCGCGACCTCGCCGACGCCCTCGCTCCCCCCTCGCCCCAGGGGGGCCAGGCCCATGGAGATCACCTGGCGGGCGGTGTAGTGGTCGTGGGGGGGCCTCATGAAGCCCTGGGGCACGTAGCCGCAGAGCCTCCTGACCCTCGCCAGCCCCCTGCTCCTAGTGTCGACGCCCAGGAGCTTGACGGACCCCCTGACTGGCTTCAGGAGCCCCAGGCAGGCCTCAATTAGCGTGGTCTTGCCCGCCCCGTTGGGGCCGGTGACGACCACGTACCTGCCCAGGCCGATGGAGAGCGTGACCCCGCATATGGCCGGCCTCCCGAAGCCGGAGTAGGCGACGGCCGCGTCCCTTAGGGATACTGCCTCTCCTCGAAGGCCTCCCCCAGGTCCCAACCCTCTACCTCCCTCGCCGCCCCCTCGAGGCCCAGCCCCTCCACCAGCCCCTCTATCAGCGCCTCGACCCCCTCCCTCAGCCTCAGCTCGAGCGCCCTGCCGCCCGCCGTGAACCTCACCACTACGCCCTCGCCCTCGCAGACCTCTATGAGCCGCTTGCCCAGGGTGCAGCCGGCGGAGGCCTGTATGCCGTCGATTAGGCAGGTGTAGGGGGCCCTGAGCGGCAGCCTGACGCTGCACCTCACGCCACTGCCCAGGACCTCTAGGGCCCTCAGCCCGGCCCTGTACCCCAGCACTAGCCACGGGCCCCTGTGCCCGTGGAACTTGGCGGCCTCCTCTAGAGTGAGCGTGCCCCTCACCCGCTGGGGGCGCGCCTCCTCAGCTTGGCCGCGAGCACTGCGGCCGCCGCCGCGAACACTGCCGCGAGGCCGCCGAGGGCTACGCTGAGCGCCCTCCACAGCTCCACGTCCCCCCTGGCCTTCGCGAGCTCCCCCATGAGCCTCGCCTCGGCCAGCGCCGCTGCGAGCGCCTTGGCGTTGTACTTCATCACTTCAGTGACGTTGGAGAGGCCGGGCCGCACGTCCGGGAAGTTGGTGAGGGCCACGTGGGCCGCGCCGACCTCCGTGGCTACGCTCTCGCCAAGCTCCACGCCGCTCTGGAGGTTGTCTATCACCATGACCGCGCCCCACTTAGTGGCGTTGGCGACTACCTCCTTGTACTCCTTGGGCGTGACCATCTCCGGCGGGCCGTACGTAGCCACCACCTTAAAGCCTAGGAACGACACGAAGGGCTCCTGCCACTTCATAGCGACCACGGGCGTCCCGACGAAGCCCCTCTCCGACGCGAAGGACTTGAGCCACGACTCGGTCTCGTTAATCCCCCTGAGGCTGGAGGCCAGCCTGGTGCTCACGTCGACGCCTAGGTAGTCCATGAGGGCCTTGGCCACGGACTCGTAAAGCTTCCTTAGGCCCGCTGGGGTGTTCCAGGCGCCCCTGACCGTCACCACTGGGGCCTGGGAGCCCGAGGCCTCCCTCAGGAGGCCGACCCAGGGCTCTACGCCGTGGCTCAGTACCAAGTCCGCCATCCTGAACGCCTCGACGTCGCTGGGCCTCACGTCGTAGTGCGCTGGGCACACGGACGGGCTGGCGATCACGTCGACGTCGACTGCGTCGCCCGCTAGGTCCTTGACTATGCTCCCGAGGACGGTCGTAGTGGCGACCACCAGCGGCCTCTCAGCGGCCGGGGCGGGCGAGGGCGCGCAGAGCAGGGCCAGCAGCAGCGCCAGGGCCAGGGCGGCTCCTCTAGAGGACAAGCTCCACCACCAGTAACACGATCTTTGGTGAAGTAACACTTACGCCTTATAAGCCTTTTGGCCGCGGGCGCCCGGCCAGCCCTCAGGCCGGCCCCGCCTCCAGCGCCATCTCGCGCGCCATCCTTCGTAGGTAGAGCACGAAGGGGGCTAGGGGGCACAGGATCATCAATGCCGCCGCAGCGACCATCCATGGGTCGGCCCTGCCGTAGAAGGCGCTGAGGTACACGACGCACTCCAGCGCCAGTAGGAGCGCCGTCAGGGCGGCCCCCAGGGCCAGGAGCGCCTCAAAGTACCTGTTCACCCACAGCCCCCTCCTCTCCCTGGGCACCCTCGCTATGCGCACGAAGAAGGCCGGGAGGTTGACTAGGTAGGAGTACCTGTTCACTAGGGCGAACCTGTACTTCGTCACTAGGAGTATTATCGTGGGGGCTATGCTCATCGCCACCGGCACTCCTAGGAGCTCGAGCTTCTCGCCGTACCTCGTGGGCTCGCCGCTGGGCCCGAAGTGGACCGGGACCACCTGGGGGAGGTCGAGGTAGAAGTATATCGCGAGCGCCCAGATCGCGGCGAGCTCCAGCACGATCAGTAGCGCGAGCGCTACGCCCCTCCTCCCCAGCGGGACGGGCTCTATCCTCTCCATAGCCACGCCCTAGGTGAGCGCGGGGGCATAAAAAGTAGCCGTGCGCGCGTCCCAATGGCCTGGGGCCGAGGGCTAGGGGCGCAGCGTAAGCTAGAGAGTCGGCCTTCCACCTAGACGTAGGAAGCAGGCTCCATCACTTAGATTTGCAGTGAGGGGCATCAGATGGTTAGAGGGCCCCTCTAAGTAGAGCAGCGGCCGCCCCCTCAGCGCGGCCTCCGACCGTTAGGGATGCGGGGCGCCGCATGCGAACTGTAAGATACTCATCGCGCGGGGCTCTGGCTTGGAGGATCCGAGAGGAGCCCTCCTTAGGCTCTTATGACGCCTTACCCCTCTACACTAGTCCGCATAAACTCCCCTTAACCGGCAAGCTCAAGTAGAGGGCGCTCACCAAAACGCTAGTCACTGGTAAGCTTAAGAGATGTTTAGGCCATCAGTGTTAGGCATGTGAGGTGTATGCTGTTTGACTAAACGAGATGAAGTAAGTAGCCTCTTAGAGAGATCTAGGCGCTTCTACGAATCCGCCCTTCTTCAGATCGAGAGGGGGTTTTACGACTTAGCGATGTTTAGTTTCGAGCAAAGCCTCCAACTGTTCCTGAAGGCGGCCCTGCTCTCTCTGGGTGTAGACTATCCGAGAACGCACAGCATTAGGAGGCTACTCGAATTGGTGCACGAGCTTACGGGGGACGAGGGCGTTAAGGGGCTGTGGGCGGAGTATAGCGTAGAACTAGCTTTACTCGAAGATGCCTACATAACTTCAAGGTACGTGCCAAGAGATTTTAGAGTCGAGGAAGTGACGAGGGTTAGAGGAGTAGTGGATAGGGTGTTTAAGGTTGTCAGAGGGGCTCTTGGTGAAGTTAGCTAGGCATAGGGCTGAAGTCTTTAGGAGCCTCGAGCGCTACCTCAAGGTAGTCGTAGAGGCGGTTAGGGAACTGGACGAGGGCGCCGAAGTCTACCTCTTTGGCAGCGTTGTTGAAGGTACGTACACGCTATCAAGCGATATAGACGTACTAGTAGTCACGGACCAGCCGCCGGAAGAAGTATTGGCAAAACTGTGGGAGAGGGGGATAAAGGACCCATTTGAGGTGCACGTCGTAAAAAGGGAGGTGCTGGACCTGTACAAACGGAGGTCGAGGCTGGTGAAGGTAGAGGGGTTCAGCGCCCCTCGGTCCTCGAAAAGCGGTTTCGCCATGAGCGGTCGCAGCCCCTAACTCATTGAAGACGCCCCTCGCTCCCGCTGGCCAGCTCTTTCAGCTTTCTCGCACGCCCCCATCAGCGTTTAGCTTGCACCCTCTGCTCCAATTTGCAACATGAGGCTCATAGGGCCTCTCTCACCTCATCACTTCACGGCCTCTCCCCTCACTAAGGAACGGGAGCTCTTGAGAATTCCATTGAAGAGCTTTGCGAGAAGGAAGCAGATCCTTATGTAAGCAAGCGGGTCGAGGATGGGGGCCCTCCTCGAGGCCTACTAAGAGAGCTGGGCAACATTGGCTTAATCGGAATGAGTGCACTGGAGGGGCTTGGGGGCTCCCATTGGACGACGTTAGCCAAGGGAATTGTCGCTGAGGCCTTGGGAGGCATTGACTTATGGCGCCAATACCCTTAATTCTTAACAATCCTTGGCCTTGCGAGGCTATTGCGACCTGAAAGCCTCTCACTTTAGGGCGGGGAGGAGGTCAGTCCTAAGCCGCCGGGGCGCCGCATGCGAACTGTAAGATACTCATCGCGCGGGGCTCCGGCCGAGGGCCCGGCCCCGCGAGGGGGCGCTGGGGAAGCCTGCCTCCGGGCCTCAAACTGGCCCGGGCGTGATGTAGGCGCCGGCGGCCCCCCGCGCGCCTACATCAATTGGTGCATTCAGTTCTCTCTACGGGCCGCGGGCCTCCGCGCCCCTCGAGCTAGGGCGAAGTCAGCACGTGCAAACCTCATCACTCCTCAGGACCGCGGAGGCTCATCATCCCAACTGGGCTAGCGGAGCGGCTTGATTTATGCCTTCCACCTCGACCGCTGGCGGGCCCGCCGCCCTCAGCCAGTGGCGCCCAGGCCCCCAAGGGGCACTCGACTGCCCAGGCGTAAGGGTGGGTAGGGGGTGGGCGCGCCGCCCTCGCCCAAGGCGAGAGATATAAGGCAGCCCCCCGGAGGCTGCTCGGGTATAACGGTTGATCTACGGCTCGAGCCTATCTCCACAAGTGATATCTAGGCTGAGGGAGGAGGGCATCTCGCTCAAGCTAGAGAGCTGCGGGGCGCTCACGATATATCAGAGGGAGGGGGGCTTCCCAGGGGGCCCCCTGAGGAAGGTGGTCGCTGCGCCTAGGGAGGGGGGCTTCTCGATATACCCCGTCCACTCCACCCAGCCGGAGGTCTCGACCAACCTCCTGCTGAGGCTCTCCAGCCCCGTGGTCGTCGCGCCGCGCTCCACGGTCGAGGTCTACGTCAGGGTGCCCATTAGCGCCGGGGTCTACGTGCTCAATGGAGGGGCCCAGGTGCTGATAGACTCCTTCAGCCGCCACCCGTACAAGTACGCGCTCTACGGCCCCGCCGCGAGCGGCGTGGTATGCCGCTTCTACAGGACTGACGCGTACCTCCAAGTCCCGGAGGGGGAGCTGTGGAGCGCCGTCACCAAGCTCGTCATTGAGAACGACTCAGACAGCTTCCGCGAGGTCAGGAACGTGGTCCTCCCGGCCCTAAATACGATGGTGTACGTGGACGGGCGGGGGGCGGCCTACGTAGAGGCCGTCCGCCTACGCATCTCTAGGGACGGCCTAGGGGACGTCTCCCTAGAGAACCGGCCCCCGCTCGAGGGGCTGAGGGAGTGCCCCCAGCAGTTCGGCAGGCTGCAGGAAAGGGCTATTAAGTTCCTAATGGAGTTCGGCCTTTGAGGTGGTCGAGCTGGACGTGCTCCAGTGGCTCCAGGCCAGCTGGCCTAGGCTGCTCTACGCCGCCGCGGCCATTGCGATAGCGCTCCTCATTAGCAGGCTCTTAGAGGGGGCCGTCAGGAGGGCCGTCGTAGCGAGGGCCACGAAGGGCGTCGCGGACAGCGTAGCGAAGCTAGTGAGGTACAGCGTACTGGCCGCCGCCGCGCTCGCGGCGCTGGCCTCGCTGGGCGTGGACGTGACTGGAGCCATCGTCGCCGGCGGCTTCCTAGGCATCGTGGTAGGCTTCGCCGCCCAAGCCTCAATATCCAACTTCGTGTCCGGCCTCCTGCTGCTGGCCGAGAGGCCGTTCAAGATAGGGGACGTCATAAGCGTGGGGGGCGACGTCGGGGTGGTGAAGGAGGTGGGCATCCTATCGACGACCGTAGTGACGTGGGACGGGGTGAGGGTGCGCGTGCCCAGCTCCCAGCTATTCAACAGCAGCCTCAAGAACTACACGGCGTCGAGGGCCAGGCTCGTCAGCGTCGAGGTCCAGATACCGTACTCAGCCAGCATAGAGAGGGCCGTGGGCGCCATAGAGTCTAAGCTCAGGGGGCAGTGGTACGTCCTCGAGGAGCCGGAGCCGCGCGCCTTCGCGAAGGCCTTCGCTAGCGACGGCATAACGCTGGAGGTCAGGGCCTGGGCCCCGGGGCCCGCTTGGTTCACGCTCTACAGCAGCCTGCCGAGGCTGGTGAAGGAGGCGCTCGACGAGGCGGGGATCGAGATACCGTACCCGCAGAGGGTCGTTTGGTTCGCCTCCCCGCTCAAGACGGAGGGGGCCGCCAAGTGAGGGGCGCGGCGGCCTTAAGTCCCGGCCCCTAGCGTCGGGGCGCAGCCTCGATGGCTGATGCGGACAGGGGCAGGGGGGCCGGCGCCGTCAAGCGCTCAATGCTAGCCATCCTGAGCGTCCTCCTCGTCGAGTCCTCCGTGGGCTCCGCCGTCGGCAGCCTAGCCATCATGAGCGACGCCCTCCACGCGCTGTACGACTTCGCCTCGACGCTCATAATCTTCATCTCGATTCGGGCGTCCTCTAGGCCGCCGGACGAAGACCACATGTACGGCCATGAGAAGTTCGAGTACCTGGGCGGCATGCTCGGCGGGGTCGCGCTGCTCGCCCTGGCGGCCGCCGTAGCCTCGGAGGCGGTCTCGAGGGCGGTGGCGGGGTCCCTCGGCGTGAGGGTGGACCTGGGCCCAGTGGGGTACGCCGCCCTGGCCTACACCCTCTCCGTGGACCTCGCTAGGGCGTACGTCCTGAGGCCGGGGGCGGGGGGCTCGCCGGCGGTCAGGGCCGCGTTCTACCACGCCCTCTCCGACCTGGGCTCGACGCTGATAGCCCTCCTCGGGTTCTCGCTCTCGCTCTACGGGGCCCCCTACGGGGACTCGCTGGCGTCCCTGGCGCTGAGCGCGCTGCTGGCCCTCCTGAGCGCCAGGCTCGTCTGGAGCTGCGCCGTGGAGCTGAGCGACGTGGCGCCCAGGGAGGCCGTCGAGAGGGTGAGGGAGCAGATCGAGAGGGCGTCCCGGGGGCTCCTTGAGTACGGGGACCTGAAGGTTAGGAGGGTCGGGGGCAAGTTCTTCGTCAGGGCGACGCTAAGGTTCCCAGACTACGTCGGGCTGGAGGAGGCCCACGAGGTCGCGACGGAGGTAGAGAGGGGCATCTCTAAGGCCCTCGGGGAGGCGGACGTGTCCCTCCACATAGAGCCTAGCCTAGCCGGCGGGGTGCCCACTAGGGAGCTCCTCAGGAGGGTGGCGAGCGGAGTCGAGGGGGTCGTCGACGCTCACGAGGTGGACGTCGCGCGCCGTGGGGGGAGGACCTACGTCTCGCTACACATCCGGGTGGACCCCAGCAAGCCGCTGAGCGAGGCCCACGAGGTCGCCGAGAGGGTGGAGGGGGCGATCCGCGCGAGCATGGGGGAGGTCGATGGGGTGTTCGTCCACGTGGAGCCCTCGAGCATAGAGCCGAGCAGGGGGGGCGCGGTGAGCGACCGAGAGGTGGGCGAGATCGTCCAGTCGGTCATCGAGGAGCACGGGGGCAGGGTGAGGGCGAGGCGCGTGGTGACCTACTTGGCCGAGGGGAGGCGCCGAGTGAACGTTGAGTGCTCCTTAAGCGAGGACGTGACCATTGAGGAGGCCCACCGAGTGGCCCTAGAGATAGAGGGCAGGATTAAGGAGAGGCTCTCCGAGACGACGGTCACAGTGCACATGGAGCCGGGCGGGGGCTAGTCGCTGACGCGGCTGGGGACGGCGCGAAGGCGTTCCTCGGCCCCGGGCCAGAGCGATGATATAATGTATGAAGTGGAGGAGAGAGGGGTCGGCCCCTCTATCTTCACAAGGCACTATCAACGATTAGTTAATGTCGAAGACTGCCTTAAATCCAAGGGATGCTGCGATGTGCGCGTTGTAGAGGTATCGACGCTGTTCAACAACTTTAGAGCGTGGTAGAGGGGCCCCACACCGTCATAACGGGCTTAGTGAATTCTTAACGCCAAGGCGAGCGCCTCATTGAGGATGGATCAAGGCCTCTAAGAGGCTCGAGGTACCTGAGCCCAGTTCTTCAAAGTAAAGCACCCTTAACGCGACCCCTCTATGGAAATTTCTTCTAGAGAGCTTAAGCGCTAAGCAAAGCGCATCACGCTGAGATCGGGCCGTCCATCATCTCCCACCCTACAGCGAAAAGGCGATGCCACCAAGGCACCGCCATGCACAACGAGGCGTCAATGCGCATGAAATTAGCGCACTCTTCGAAGCTTATGCGAGAGCTCAAAATGACGACTTTAAGGGTCACCTTTAAATGACGCTACCGAGGGGTCAGTAACACTTAGAGAGTCAGAGTAACACTTATTTGCCGCCCCACCAATAAGGGCCGAGGGTGTTGTGACGTGAAGGGC
>JAWAOK010000022.1:0-20101 GCA_038894875.1 Candidatus Nezhaarchaeales archaeon | reverse complement strand
CGCCCAGCCTCTCGCGCCGCTCCAGCTCAGCGCTGCTAAGCACCTCCTCCAGGTGCCCTATCACCCTATCCATCAGCCCCCGCTCCACGGGCCTGGGGACGCCGTCCTTCCCCCCGAAGGCGAACGAGAACTTAATTGGGTCGCGCCAGCTCGGGGGCTCTCCGTAGATCAGGTCGGCGATTAGGGCGAGGGCGCGCACCGTGGCCGGCCCCACGCCCTTGATCAGTAGGAGCTCCTCGAAGCTCCGGGGCCTCGCCTCGTAGGCCCTCTGGAGCACCTCCCAGTTCAGCGAGTCGGGCGCCAGCCTATAGAGGGGGATGTGGGGCCTCGCGCTGGCCGCGCCCCCGAGCCAGGCGTCTAGCGGCCCCCCGAGCCTCCTCTTGGCCTCAGCGAGCAGCCTCCTAGCCCTAGACGGCCCGTCGCAGGCGACGTCCACGCAGACGCTACGGCAGCCCCGGCTATCGCGCGACGTCAGGTCTATTACGGCAGGCCTCGCCACGTCCCCCACTATCCCGGTGTGCGGCTCCTCAACAAAGCTGGACAGCCCCGCGGAGAGCCAGTGGTACCTCCTGGCGGTCCTGTCGCTCAGGTCCATCCCCTGCTGTATGATCGCCCACCGCCCATCGCTCGACACTACCATCGTGTGGTGGTAGAGCTCGTAGCCGTCCTGAAGGGCGGCGCCGTCCACCTTAGCCGCTAGGCGGCTGGCCCTCTTCAGCTCCTCCACCCTCTCGGCCCCCAGCCCCACCCCTTCCCCCACCTCCTCCAGCTCCTCGAGCACCCTCCTGGCCCTAGCCCCCTTCCCTCCCACTGCCCTGAGCCCCGCGCCCAGCTCCTCGAGCGCCCCCCTCACTACGGCGCAGGTCACCGTAGTCGTGCCGCTGCTGTTCCAGTCGAAGCCTAGGGCGCAGGAAAGCGCCTGGAACCAGAGGGGGTCTGAGAGCCTGGCCAATACCCCGCCCGGCCCCTCCTCCTCTATCATAATGGCGAGGATGGCCCTAGCCAGCCTCCTCATCCTAGACAGGAGCCACCTCGGGACCCCGCCAGTGTGGAGGGGTAGCTCGACTACTCCCGTCGGCCTCAAGCTCGACACCTTAGGGCTCCGGTCGGCTCTAAAGCCTTGCCCCCACGGGCCGTCGCTACGGAGGCTCCTCTCATAACCCCCACTTCACGGCTCATTGTGAGATGGGGCAGTCACAGCCTCCGTAGCACCCTCCTCGAGGGCCGGGCGGCTAATTAGCTTAGCCCCTACCTCAACTGCCATCAAGGCTTAAATACTCATGTAAGCTACGCCTGGCTGAGGTGCGTGGCTTGAGCGCCCTCCCTATGGGCTGCAGCTACGCTAAGGAGATGCCCGGCTTCTTCACTGAAGAGGAGAGGATGTTTAGGGAGACCGTGAGGGAGTTCTGCCAAAAGAACATCGCCCCAAGGTGGGTGGAGATAGATGAGAGGGCCTCCGTCGACCCCCTGGACATCCCGGTCGACCTAATTAAGAAGATGGGTGAGCAGGGCCTCTTCTGCATAGCTAACAGCGATAAGTACGGCGGGCAGGGCGGGACGTACACCATGGCGGCCATAGCCGTCGAGGAGGTCGCCTACGCCGACCCTGCCGTGGCGCTCGCCGTCTACACGCTGCTAAACAACGGCTGGCCCTTCATGCTAGAGTACCTAGGCAGGGAGGAAGTCTGCCAGGAGGTCATACCCAAGGTGGCCAAGGGGGAGGCCTTCTTCGGCATAGCCACTACCGAGCCCCAGGGAGGCAGCGACATCGCTGGGATAAGGATGACGGCGACTAAGAGGGGGAACGTCTACGTATTTAACGGCGAGAAGGCCTACATAAGCGGCGTTGGCGAGGCCTTCATTAAGCTCCCCTGGGGGGGCGGCTTCTTCCTAGTGGCCAGGACCTCGGGCTCCCCGGGGGATCACAGGGGCCTCTCCGCCTTCGCCTTCATAGGCAGGCGCAACGGCAAGCTGAGGAGCGGGATAAGCCCGACGGTGTACCACGACATAGGCAGGTGCGGCCTAACTACGGGAGGCTTCATCTGTAACGACGTGGAGCTCGAGGACGTCTACCTGCTGGGCGAGGAGGGGAGGGGCTTCTACTACGTCATGGAGGGCTTCAACGCGGCCAGGATAGTCGTGTCCGCCGCTTGCGTGGGCGCCGCGCGCTGGCTCCTCGACCAGGCGGTCCAGTGGTTCCACCAGCGGAAGCTCTTCGGGAGGCCCATAGCTAGCTTCCAGGGGGTGAACTTTAAGTTCGCTGAGCTCTACGCGCGCTACGAGGCGGCCAGGTACTTCGTGTACAGGGCAGCTAGGCTGCTAGACAAGGTCTACATCGAGAAGGACCCGGCCTACAAGCCCCAGGACCTCAACGTGCCCGTCGCCATGGCCAAGATGGAGGCCCCGGAGATGGCCGTGGACTTAGCTGAGGAGGTAATGAAGTGGTACGGCGCCTACGCCTACACTAAGGAGGCCCCCATCTTCAGGGCCTGGCTGGGCCTGTTTAGCTACGTCATAGGCGCCGAGGGCGCCCAGAACATAATGAGGTACATCATAGCTAGGGACACCATAGGCGCCGAGGCAGTAAGGAAGTGGTGGGCCTAGCCCCCCTTTCTTTCCCTCTCTACTCGTCTAGGGGTGTCGGCGTGGGCCTCCAGCAGCTCCAGCCCGCGCCCCCAGACGAAGTGAGGGCGCACACGGCCCTCCACGTGGTGAAGGGGGCGGTGGTCAAGGTCCTCGGGGCCAAGTGGACCGCCAGCGTCTACGTGAGCGGTAGGCACGGCAGGCTGACGGTGAAGTTCGACCGCAAGCCTAGCGACGAGGAGGTGAGGATGATTGAGGAGCTCGCAAACAGGAAGGTGGAGGAGGACGCGCCGGTGAAGGTCTACGTCCTGCCTAGGGAGGAGGCCGAGCGTAGGTTTGGTGATGAAATGTACGACCTCTTCCCCGTGCCTGAGCACGTTAGGGAGCTGAGCGTAGTCGTCATAGAGGGCTGGAACGTAAACGCGTGCAACAAGCAGCACACCGCTACCACCGGCCAAGTGGGCAGGATTAAGCTGGAGAGGCCTAGGTTTAGGCCGTCTAAGGGGCTGCTCGAGATACCCTTCAACGTTGAGTAGGCCAGCTGGCGGGCGCAGTAAAGTATGGCTCGGGCCTACTTGGCCCTCTCCTTAATCCTCTTTATTAGCTCCGGGACGACGGCGTAGAGATCGCCGACTATGCCGTAGTCGGCCGCCTTAAAGATCGGGGCCTCGGCGTCCGTATTTATCGCCACTATCACCTTAGAGTCCCTTATGCCGGCCACGTGTTGGATGGCCCCGGACACCCCCACGCCTATGTAGAGCTTCGGCTTAATCGTCACCCCACTCATGCCCACCCACTGGCTGGCCCACTTTAAGTCGAAGGCCAGCGGCCTAGTGTACCCCACGACCCCTCCCAGTAGCCCGGCTAGCTCCTCGAGCATGGCCACGTCCTCCCTCCTCCTAACCCCTCGCCCAGCGACGATCACCACCTCAGCCTCCTCCAGCCTCGCGCCCCTGAACTCCTTCCTCCTTAGCTCCAACACCCTCACCCTCGGCTCCTCCACCTCCACATCCACCTTGACCACCTCCCCCCTCTTGGCCGCCCTGGCCGCCCTCTCAAAGGTCCTCGGCGGGACGGTGGCTATCTGCGGCCTCTCCTTACACCGTATGGTGGAGACGGCCGTCCCTCCGTAGGCCAGGCGGCTGAAGAGGAGCGCCCTCGCGCCCGCGTCTACGTCAATCCCTATGCAGTTCGTCACGCAGCCCACGTTTAGTAGGGCAGCCAGCCTAGCGGCCAGCTCGTTGCCCCGCTTAGTGGCCCCTATTAGCAAAGCCTCTGGCCTATATCTATTGACCAAGGCCGCTAGGGCGCTGGCGTAGGCCTCCGCCGTCGGAGTAGCTAAGTTGGGGTGGTCCACAAAGTACACCTTGTCCGCCCCGTATTGAGCCAGCTCCTCCGCCCTGGCCTCTGCGCCGCTCCCGAGGGCTACGGCGGCCAGCTCAGCGCCGAGCCCGCTCGCTAGCTGCCTCCCCTTCCCCAAGAGCTCCAAAGCCAGGCCCAGGTCCTCAGAGTAGGTCCAGAGGCTCACCACCTGACCACCCCCTCCTTGGCCAGGAGCTCTAGCAGCTCAGCGGCGGCCTCGCCGGCCTCCTTCCCCTTTATCAGCACCCCCTTGCGCCTCATCTCAGGCGCTAGCACGCTCAGCACCTCTATCCCCGCCCCGGCGGCCCCCCTCCTCCCCTCCGGTATCCCTAGGTCCGCGGCCGTGAGGACCTTGATCGGCTTCTTAGAGGCCCTCATTATGTCCATGAGCTTGGGGTAGCGGGGCTCGTTGATCTCCTTAGTCACAGTGACCACGGCCGGCATCCTGGCCGCCACGACCTCGTAGCCCTCCTCCAAGTCCCGCTCAGCCACGACCTCCCCGTCCCTAACCTCCAGGCGCCTCACGTGGGTTATTTGCGGCAGGCCCAAGAGCCCGGCCAGCCTCGGCCCCATCTGGTAGGTGTAGCCGTCGATGCTCACCTCGCCGAGCAAGATTAGGTCGAAGGGCCCCTCCTTCTTAATGGCCTCCGCTAGGAAGAGGCTGGTGACTAGCGCGTCGCTCTGGCCGTACCCAGGGTCCGTGACGAGCACGGCCTCGTCAGCCCCCATGGCCAGGGCCTCGCGCAGCGCCGACTTGGCCTCGTCCGGGCCGTAGGTAATGGCGGTCACCCTCCAGCCTTGCCTCTCCTTGAGCCTCACGGCCTCCTCTATGGCGTTCTTATCGAAGTCGCTAGTCTTCCTCTTCACCCCCACCGTGATCGGCCTCCTCGTCGACGGGTCCACCTTAATCTCCCCCACGTCCAGGGAGTACTTGACGCAGACGCAGGCCCTAGGCACCCTAGACCCTCCTCAACGTCCTAGAGTCGCGTCTATCGGCTACCACTTAAAAGCCTTCTTGGACCTCTTGGCCTCAGCATGTCGAGGCCTGCTCGTGGCCGCCCCTGCTGCCTATAACTATGTAGCCAATTAAGAGGATTAGCCTCCACGGAAAGCTATATATACCTATAAAAATTTTAAAAAGGAAGTCAGAGGTAAGTGGATGGCTGTAGAGGATAAGACCTTCTTAAGTGAGGACAGGATCCCAAAGCAGTGGTACAACATCGTCCCGGACCTGCCCAAGCCCCTCCCGCCCCCAATAAACCCGGCCACGAGGGAGCCCGTCCCCCCGGAGGCCTTCGAGGCCATCTTCGCTAAGGAGCTCGTGAGGCAGGAGTTCAGCAAGGATAGGTGGATCAACATACCTGAGGAAATTAGGGAGGTCTACAGGATATGGAGGCCCACCCCCCTCGTGAGGGCCAGGAGGCTTGAGAAGTTCCTCAAGACCCCGGCGAGGATCTACTACAAGTGGGAGGGCGTCAGCCCTCCCGGCAGCCACAAGCCGAACACTGCCGTGGCTCAGGCGTACTACTGCGCTAAGCAGGGCCTGAGGCGCGCCACGACCGAGACGGGCGCTGGGCAGTGGGGGTCCGCGCTAGCCTTCGGCTGCATGCTCTTCGGGCTCAAGGCTACCGTATACATGGTTAGGGCTAGCTACTACCAGAAGCCATACAGGCGCGTCCTAATGCAGCTCTGGGGCGCCGAGGTCTACCCCAGCCCGAGCGACAAGACCGAGTTCGGTAGGAAGCTAGTGGCCGAGAACCCCGAGCACCCCGGCAGCCTGGGGATAGCGATAAGTGAGGCGATAGAGGACGCCATCAAGCACCCGGAGGAGGCTAGGTACACCCTGGGCAGCGTGGTCAACCACGTGCTGATACACCAGACGGTAATAGGCCTAGAGGCCCTGGAGCAGTTTAAGGCAGTGGACGACTACCCGGACTTAGTGATAGGCTGCTGCGGCGGGGGGAGCAGCTTCTCGGGCACGTTCTGGCCGTTCTACTACGAGAGGTTCGTGGCCAAGAAGGCCCCCAAGCCGGTCCACTTCGTAGCCACTGAGCCCACGGCCTGCCCCAGCTTAACTAAGGGGGCCTACATCTACGACCACGGGGACACGGCCAGGATGACGCCGCTGCTAAAGATGTACACCCTCGGCCACGACTTCGTGCCCCCTCCCATACACGCAGGCGGCCTGCGCTACCACGGCGACGCCCCCACGCTCTGCCTCTTAGTCCACGAGGGCATAGTGGAGGCCAGGGCGTATACGCAGACGGAGGTCTTTGAGGCGGCGAGGATCTTCACCATGACCGAGGGCCACGTGCTGGCTCCCGAGCCCGCCCACTCATTCAAGGCGGTCCTGGACGAGGCCTTGAGGTGCAAGGAGACGGGAGAGCCCAAGACGATATTCTTCCTCGGCTGTGGCCACGGCCACTTCGACCTAAAGGCCTACGAGGACTTCCTCGAGGGCAAGCTGCCCCCCTACGAGTACCCGATGGAGGAAATAAAGAAGTCGATAGGGAGGCTCAAGGAGCTATACCCATGGATTGAGCAGCTCCCCTACTAGACCTTAAGCCTTTATTTTTTTCCTCCGCCACCTGCTCAGTGGCGCCTATGAGTAGGCTGAAGGTGTTGGTGACGGACCCCGTCGACCAGGCCTTCCTCGAGAGGGTGAGCCCCTACGTAGACGTAGAAGTGTCCTTAGGGCTGAGCGAGGAGGAGATGCTTAAGAAGGTGGGGGACGTCGACGTCCTAGTCGTACGCAGCAGGACCAAGGTAACTAAGAGGGTCATCGAGGCCGCCCAGAGGCTCAAGGCGATAATAAGGGCCGGGGTCGGCGTGGACAACATAGACATGGAGGCGGCCCGCAGGAGGGGCTTGGTCGTAGTCAACACCCCCCGCGAGCCAGCGGTGTCGGTGGCTGAGCTCACGATGTCCCTGGCGCTCTGCCTGGCCAGGAAGGTCTCGATGTTGGACAGGGCGATGAAGCAGGGGCGGTGGATGAAGGGGGAGCTCGGAGTGGAGCTGCGCGGGAAGGTGATGGGCGTAGTGGGCCTGGGCTCAGTGGGCTCTGAAGTCGCTAGGCTGGCCAGGGCCTTCGGGATGAGGGTAGTGGCCTACGACCCCTACGTGTCCAGGGACTACGCCGAGCGGCTCGGGGTGGAGCTCTTGAGCTTTGACGAGGTCCTGTCGCTGGCCGACTTCCTCAGCATCCACGTCCCGCTCACGCCCGAGACCAAGGGGATGATAGGGAGGAGGGAGATTGAGAAGATGAAGGACGGCGCCTTCATAATCAACACCTCCAGGGGCGAGGTCGTGGACGAAGAGGCCCTCTACGAGGCCCTGAAGTCTGGGAAGCTCGCGGGCGCGGGCCTAGACGTCTACTCTAAGGAGCCCCCTCCCCCAGACCACCCGCTGATTAAGCTGGACAACGTAGTGTGCACCCCACACATCGGCGGGTCTACCGTGGAGGCCCAGCTACGCATAGCAATGGCGATGGCCGAAGACTTAATAAGGATAGCCAAGGGCGAGGAGCCAATAAACAGGGTGAGGTAGGTGCGCAAGCTCATAATGGTGCCGGGCCCGACGAACGTCCCCGATAGGATCCTCCAGGCCATGGCTAAGCCGATGATAGACCACAGGAGCCCGGACTTCCACGAGCTCCACGAGAGGATCGTGGACGGCCTCAAGTACGCCTTCCAGACCAAGGGGGACGTCTACGCCCTGACCTGCTCGGGGACGGGCGGCGTGGAGTGCGCGATATTTAACGTCGTCGACCCCGGCGACGAGGTCATCGTCCCCATCGGGGGGGTGTTCGCTGAGAGGATGGCTGAGGAGGTCAAGTCGGCTGGCGGCAGGGTGATTGAGGTCCCTGTGCGTTGGGGCAGCGCCGTTAGGGCCTCTCAAATAGAGGAGGCCCTGGAGGCCCACCCAAGGGCCAAGGCGGTCGCCCTCGTCTATAACGAGACCTCCACTGGCGCCACGGCTAGAGACCTCAGTAAGATAGGGGAGCTCGTACATGAGCACGGCGCGCTACTGATAGTGGACGCCATATCGATCCTCGGGGGCGACGAGCTGAGGGTGGACGACTGGCACATAGACATCTGCATAGCCGGCAGCCAGAAGTGCCTCGCTTGCCCGCCCGGCCTGGCGCTGGTGTCCGTCAGTCAGAGGGCTTGGGAGGTCATGGAGAGGAGGAGGGTCAGGCATAGCTACTACTTCGACCTCCTCGCCTGCCGCCGCTTCTACAATGAGCGCAAGGAGACCCCCTTCACCCCGGCCATACCGCTCTACTACGCGTTAGACGAGGCCCTGAGGATGCTTAAGGAGGAGGGGCTGGAGGAGCGCATAGAGAGGCACCGCAGGTGCGCATCGGCCTTTTACGCAGCCTTTGAGTCGATGGGGCTCGAGCTGCTGGCTGAGCCCGAGTCCAGGTCGAATACTGTGATAGCCGTGAAGTACCCACCGGGCATCGAGGACTCTAAGTTCAGGGCCGCGCTGCGCCAGGACTTCGGCGTTTACGTGGCCGGCGGCATGGGGCAGCTGAGGAATAAGATCTTTAGGATCGGGAGCATGGGGGTGGTGTCCGCCGAGGAAGTGCTGACGACCGTGGAGGCGGTTGGAAGGGCCCTATCCAGGCTGGGCTACGCAGCTCCCGTTGACGAGTCGCTTGAAGTGGCTAGGAGGAAGCTCGGTGGTGTGAAGTGAGGCTTAGCGAGCGCACTCGGCTAATAAGGCCGAGCGGGATTAGGAGGCTCTTCGACTTAGCTCAGCGCACCCCAGGGCTAATAAGCCTGGGCATAGGCGAGCCCGACCTAGACACCCCGAGCCACGTTAAGGACGCGGCCAAGAGGGCCCTGGACGAGGGGTACACGCACTACACCCCCAACGCTGGCTTCTACGACCTGCGCGAGGCCATAGCTGAGAAGCTTCGCTCTGAGAACTCTATAGAGGTCTCTCCAGACGAAGTGATAGTGACTGGGGGTGGCGGCACGGGCGCCCTCATGTTGGCCGCCCTATGCTTGATCGACCCGGGCGACGAAGTCATCATACCCGACCCGGGCTTCGTGGTCTACGAGGCCGTGGTGCTAATGGCTGGCGGGAGGCCGGTCTACGTGCCCGTACTAGAGGAGAATGAGTATAGGATGTTGCCCGAGGAGGTAGAGGCTAGGGTGACGCCCAGGACGAAGGCCATCATAGTCAACACCCCCAGCAACCCGACGGGCGGGGTGATGGAGGGGAGTGACCTAGAGGGCATAGCTGAGGTCGCCATTAAGCACAACCTGTACGTCATCTCAGACGAGGTCTATGAGAAGTTTGTCTACGACGGCCATCGCCACGTCAGCCTGGCCTCGCTGCCCGGCATGCGGGAGCGCACGGTGACCGTGAATAGCTTCTCTAAGACGTACGCCATGACTGGGTGGCGGATAGGGTACGCGGCGGCGCCAAAGGACATAGTGGACGAGATGGTTAAGCTTCAGCAGTTTACGATGGTCCACGCCCCGGCGGCGTCCCAGCGGGCTGCGCTAGCCGCCCTAAGGGGCCCGCAGGACTTCGTAAGGGACATGGTAAAGGAGTACGACAGGCGCAGGAGATTTATTGTCGACAGGCTGAACTCGATCCCCGGCCTCTCGTGCCTCAGGCCGAGGGGCGCCTTCTACCTCTTCCTCAACATCAAGAAGCTGGGCATGAGCTCTGAGGAGGCCGCCCTGAGGCTCTTGGAGCGGGCCGGGGTGGTCACGGTGCCCGGCTCGGCCTTCGGCCCCCACGGGGAGGGCTACTTGAGGATTAGCTACGCCAGGCCCATTGAGCAGCTTAGCGAGGCCTGCGATCGCATAGAGAGGGCCGTCAGGGAGCTCGTCGGGGGCTAGCCTTGGTGGAGGTGCGCATCCACTGCTTGGGGGGCCAGGGAGGGGTCACGGCGGCGCGCATCATTGGGCTAGCGGCCGTTAAGGATGGTAGGGCGGCCGTGGCCTTCCCCTCCTTCACGGTGGAGCGCAGGGGGGCCCCCGTCCAGGCCTTCGTCAGGGTGGGGGAGGGTGGGGAGATCTTCGACCGCTCCTTCGTCTACCGCCCAGACTACGTGCTGATCTTCGACCCAAAGCTCGTCAATAGCCCGGCGGTGCTCGCTGGCGCGTCTGAGTCCACGAAGTTCCTAGTGAACACCCGCTCGCCAGCCAGCGCGGCCAAGGCGCTCAGGGTCAGGGAGCTAGCGTGGGTGGACGCGCTAAGGCTCTCCCTAGAGGTCCTGAAGGCGCCCATAGTCAATACTGCAATGTGCGGGGCCTTCGCCGCGTACTCTAAGCTAATTAGCGCCAGGGCGCTCGAGGAGGCCATTAGGGAGGTCCTGCCGCCCAGGCTAGCTAGCGCGAACGTTGAGGCGGCCCTGAGGGCCTACGGGGAGGTGAGGGTCTGGCTTGAGGAGGCTGAGTGAGTCGCTCAAGATACGCTACGAGTCCATTGAGGACCTACCCATCGCCCCCCTCCTAAGGTCCGGGGTCTCCATCCTCTTCGAGACCCCCTGGCACCTCCACGGCAGGCCCTCCATCGACCGCGCTAAGTGCACTAAGTGCTGGCTGTGCTGGGCGTACTGCCCCGAGGGGGTCGTCAGGAGGGGGGAGGGGGGGCCGGAGGTGGACTACGCTAGGTGCAAGGGCTGCGGCATCTGCGCCAACGAGTGCCCGACGAAGGCCATAGCCATGGAGGTGCCCTAGCCTGCCACTCCTCTTCATAGACGGCAACTCAGCCGCAGCCTACGGCGCCAAGCTCTGCAGGCCCGGCGTGGTGTGCGCGTACCCCATTACGCCGCAGACGCCCGTCGTCGAGCGCCTGGCTGAGTTCATTGCTAACGGCGAGCTCGACTCAATATACATCCCCGCCGAGGGGGAGCACAGCGCCATGGCCATCGTCGCGGCCGCCGCCGCGACCGGCGTGAGGACCTTCACGGCCACGTCATCCCAAGGCCTGTCCTACATGCAGGAGTGCCTCTTCCTGGCGGCCGGCTACAGGCTCCCGGTGGTGATGGCCGTGGCGAACCGAAGCATGGGCCCCCCCTGGACCATCCTCGCCGGCCACGACGATAGCGTATGTCAGCGCGACACGGGCTGGATCCAGGCGTACTGCTCTAGGCCCCAGGAGATACTGGACATGGTGATACAGGCGTACAGGATAGCCGAGGACCGGCGCGTCTTGCTGCCAATCATGGTCTGCTACGAGGGCTTCGCCACCTCCCACCTCTACGAGGTCGTGGACGTCCCCGACCAGGGAGACGTCGACTCCTTCCTCCCCCCCTACGAGCCCCCCTTCAAGCTGGACGTCGAGGACCCCCTAATAATATCGACCTTCGTCGAGGCCGACTGGTGGCTCGGCTTCAAGAAGCTGCACGACGAGGCCATGGAGCGGGCCAAGTCTGTCATCGCCGAAGTGGACGCCGAGTTCGCCAAGCGCTTCGGCAGGAGCTACGGGGGGCTGCTGAGCACCTACCGCTGCGACGACGCTCGAGTCGTTGTGCTGACCATGGGCAACTTGGGGCTCACGGCTAGGGTGGCCGTCGACAGGCTGAGGGAGAGGGGGGTCAAGGTGGGTCTGGTGAGGCTGAGGTTCCTCAGGCCCTTCCCCCGCGAGGCCCTCGTGGAGGCGCTGGAGGACGTAGGCTCCGTGTGCGTGCTGGAGCGCAACTGCTCGCCCGGCGGCTACGGAGGGGCGGTGTTCCACGAGCTCCGCTCAGCGCTCTACGCCGCCGGCGCGAAGCCCCTCGTCCTAGACTTCATAGTCGGCATGGGCGGCCGCGACGTCACAGTGGCTGAAATTGAGGGGATGGCGATGGAGGCAGCCAGGGCCCTGGAGCGCGGCGTGGCTGAGCGCGAGGTCACGTGGGTCTACGGGAGGCGCAGGGCCTAATGATACTGAGCCTCAGGGACCTGCCCGACGAAGAGCTCTACATGCCCGGCAACGCACTTTGCGCTGGGTGCGGCGAGAGCCTGGCCATGAGGCTGGCGCTAAAGGTGCTGGGCAGGAGGACGATAGTGGTCTCGGTGCCCGGCTGCGCCTCTGCATCGCTAATGATGGGCGCCTGCGCCGTGCCCCTGCTCATAGGCCCCTTCGCCGCTGGCGGCGCGCTGGCGTCCGGCGTAGAGGCGGGCCTCAGGGCCCAGGGCCTCCTAGAGGGGATCAACGTAGTCGCCTTCGTGGGCGACGGGGGCACCGCAGACATAGGCTTCCAGTCCCTGTCGTCGATGGTGGAGAGGGGCCACGACGTAATTTACATATGCCTAGACAATGAGGCGTACATGAACACCGGCGGCCAGCGCAGCGGCACTACTCCCTGGGGCGCCTCCACGACCACCACCCCCGTCGGCTCAGCGCTCAGGGGCAAGCCCCAGCACCGCAAGAACCTACCCCTCCTCATAGCCGACCACGGGGCCCCCTACGTCGCCACCGCCTCAATAGGCTACCCGCTGGACTACGTCAATAAGGTGTTGAAGGCCTCTAAGGTTAGGGGGCCTAAGTACATCCACGTCCTAACCCCCTGCCCCATCGGCTGGGGGTTCCACGAGTCTAAGACGGTGGAGCTGGCGAGGCTCGCGGTCGACTGCCTCGCCTGGCCGCTCTACGAAGTGGAGGGGGGCGCCCTCAGGCTCACCTACGAGCCCAGAAGGCCCAGGCCGCTCAAGGAGTACTTGGCTCAACAGCGCCGCTTCAGCCACTTTACTGAGGAGGACGTGAGGGCCCTCGAGGCGCTAATCGAGAGGGAGTGGGAGGAGCTTAAGCGCAGGGCCTCTTCGGCGGTGAGGTAGGGCGTGGGTGAGGGCGGCCGCGGCCTCAGCGTAGAGGATGCGCTGAGGCTACTTAGCGCGCTGGGGGTCAGCGAGGGCTACGAAGAGTACCTCAAGGCCGCCTCGGGAGGGGTCAGGGTGGGCTTCGTAGTAAACCCCATCGCCGGCATGGGGGGCCGGGTGGGGCTAAAGGGGACCGACGGGGCGGACGTGCTTAGGAGGGCCGTGGAGCTGGGGGCTAGGCCGGTGGCTCCGAGGAGGGCCGTGGAGATGCTCAGGGCCCTAAGGCGCCACGCCCCTCCAATAACGCTTTACACCTACGCTGAGGAGATGGGGGAGGCCGAGGCGCTCGAGGCGGGGTTCTCGCCTAGGGTAGTCGGCCGGATAGGCTCCAGGCCCACGACAGCCGAGGACACTAAGAGGGCCGTGAGGGAGTTCTGCAAAATCCCCGTCGACCTCATAGTCTTCGTCGGCGGCGACGGCACGGCCAGGGACGTGTTCGAGTCGAATCACGCGGGCGTGCCCGTGCTCGGCGTCCCGGCTGGCGTAAAGATGCACTCGGCCGTGTTCGCTACTAGCCCGGAGGCTGCGGCCAGGGCCGTCGCCCGCTTCGCCCTCACCGGGCTGCCGGTCAAAATGGCCGAGGTCATGGACGTAGACGAGGAGGCCTTCAGGCGCGGGAGGCTCTCAGCCAAGCTCTACGGCTACCTGCCCGTGATCTACGAGCCCAGCCTAATACAGGGGGTCAAGAGGGGGACCCTGGTGGACGAGGAGCGCCTCGCCCAAGTGGAGGTCGCTAGGAGGGTCGTGGCGTCCATGAGGCCGGGGGTGGCCTACGTGCTGGGGCCTGGGACAACGGTCAAGGCGGTGGCCGACCTATTGGGGGTGGAGAAGAGCCTGCTGGGCGTGGACGTGGTGATCGACGGTAGGGTGGTGGAGCTAGACGCGGACGAGGGGAGGATACTAAGGGCCATTGAGGGGAGGGAGGCGGTCGTAGTAGTGACGCCGATAGGTGGGCAGGGCTTCATCCTAGGGAGGGGGAATCAGCAAATAAGCCCTGAGGTGGTGAGGAGGGTGGGGAAGGGGGGCCTGCTGGTCATCGCCACGAGCAGGAAGCTCAGATCGCTCGATGCGCTGCGCGTCGACACGGGGGACGCCGGGCTCGACGCCGAGCTCCGCGGGACCATAAGGGTGCTTACTGAGCTCGGCGAGGTGGAGGCTAGGCTGGAGTAGCCTTTTAAGCTTCGACAGCCTCGGTAGGCCGGCGCCCCTCCTTGGCCTCTCCGAGCGCCCTAATCAGCTCAGCCCTTCGGACCTACGATCAGGCGCTAAGGACTCTCGAGGAGGCGCTGGCCGAGGGGAGCATGTTGAAGATGAAGGACGCCGCCTCTCTAGCTTGGGAGGCCGTCGTGGACGCAGTGGACGCCCTGATACTGAAGCTGGCCGGCTCCCTCCCCCGCAGCCACTTCGAGCGCAGGAGGCTGCTAATGAGGCTCACTGAGGGCGACCCCGAGCTGGCTGAGAAGGGGCTTTACGATAGGTTCGTGGCCAGGAGCAGGCTGTTCAGGGGGGAGCTGCTTCACGAGGACGTCCTAGACACTGAGCTGTTTAGGCTGGAGGTGCTGAAGGCGGGCGAGCTCCTGAGGATCGTCGAGGGGAAGCTCCGAGGCTAGCGCGCCTCGAGGCGGCCTGGGCGCTGCCCGTAGGGAGGGGCGGGAAAAGTTTAAGAAAGCTTAGGCCTGTGGGCTACATAGCTGCGCTGTAGTAGCGACACCGAGCGGAGGTGGGGTTGGTGTCGGCTGGGTCTACGGGGGCTGGAGAGGTCCTGGTGGGCAAGAAGCCCATCGCCAGCTACCTCCAAGCCGTGCTGACGGCCGTCGCCAGGGGCTTCAATGAGGTGGTGCTGAAGGCTAGGGGGAGGAACATAAGCAGGGCGGTGGACGTGAGCCAGCTGGCCATTAGGACCATGCTGAGGGACTTTGAGATCTCGAGCGTCACCATAGGCTCTGAAGAGATAGCCGGCGGCCGGAGAGTGTCCACGATAGAGATTCGGATGAGGAGGAAGCCGTAGCCCCCAAAGTTTTTATGCCTGCCTAGGCGGGACCGCTCCGGGGCGCACTTGGAGGAGGTCGCGGTAGTCACTACAGAGTACGTCCCCGGCTACGAGGTGGAGAGGGTCCTGGGCATCGTCTGGGGCGCCTCCATCAAGGCCAGGCACTTAGGGAAGGACGTAAAGATGGCCCTCAAGCACCTAGTGGGGGGCGAGCTCACTGACTACACCGAGATGATGGAGGACGCCAGGCGCACTGCCCTCTCGCGGATGGTTGAGCAGGCGCGCCGCCTCGGCGCCGACGCCGTGGTGGGCGTTAGATTCACTACGTCGATGGTCGTGACCGGGGCGGCTGAGATCATAGCGTACGGGACGGCGGTAAAGCTTAGGCGGCCCGGCTGACCGCACTGAGCTCGCCGTCTGATCGATGGGTGCGTGGGCGCCATGCCAGCCCGCATAAGGCTGGAGCACCCCGAGAGGTGCATAGCCTGCCTCAGCTGCCTCCTCGCCTGCTCGCGCGAGCTCTTTGGAACCGTGTCGACGGCGCGCGCGGCCCTCCAAGTGAGGACCGCGGCCCTCTCCAGCCGCCCGGTCATATCTATATGCGTAGCCTGCCGCGACCCTCCCTGCGTAGCCGCCTGCCCCCACGAGGCCCTGAGGGCCCAGCCCGAGGGCGGCCCCACGCTCGCGGCCCCGTCTAAGTGTAGTGAGTGCGAGGGGAAGGACTGCGCCAAGGCCTGCGTGACCGGGGCCCTGACGATAGACCCCCTGACTGGGAGGCCGATAATATGCACCCAATGCGGCGTGTGCGCCAAGTTCTGCCCCCACGAAGTGATAACCTACGGGGAGGCCCTGAGGCATGTTTAGGGTAATGAGGGTCGACTTAGCTGAGAGGGCGTGCGAGGTTCTGGAGAGGCCTGAGTTGCGCGAGGAGTGGCTGGGCGGGAGCGGCGCGGCGATAAGCCTCCTCCTTGAGGAGTGCCCCCAGGGGGTGGACCCGTTCTCTCCAGAGAACCCCCTGGTACTGGCCGTCGGCCCGCTCAACGGCCTCTTCCCCTGCGCCTCTAAGACCGTGGCGGCGTTCAAGTCCCCCGTGACTAACAACCTCGGCGAGACCCACGCGGGCGGCAGGCTGGGGCTGGCGCTCCGCATGGCCGGGCTCGACGCAATCGTCATTAAGGGCTTCTCAGAGAGGCCGTGCGCTCTCTCCATAGTTAATGATAGGGCTCATTTCATAGACGCCTCCCCCTTAGTTGGCGCGACGGCCCTCGAGGCTGAGCGGTACCTCAGGAGCATGGGCGTCCCGGGCCTTCAGAGCACCTTGACCATAGGCCCCGCCGGAGAGCGCATGGTGTCCTACGCCAATGTGTGCGTCGATCGCTACAACTACTTCGGCAGGCTCGGGATGGGCGCGGTGATGGGGGCCAAGAACCTGAAGGCAGTGAGCGTCGCCGGCACCGGGGAGGTCAAGGTCCCCAACGCGGACCTGTACAAGCGTCTCTACGAGAGGGTCTACGATGAGGTGGTGAATACGGAGAAGATGTCGAAGTACCATTACGTGGGCACGCCCGTGAATGTGCTAGCCCTCAACGCCATCAAGGCCCTCCCCTCCAAGAACTTCAGGGACGCCACCTACGAGCGCGCCGAGGAGATAAGCGGAGAGCTAATTGCTGAGAAGTACCTGGAGTTCAAGCTCTCTTGCGCGGGCTGCCCGCTGGGCTGCCTACACGTAGCTAAGCTAAGGGACCCCTTCCGCCCCGGCTATGAGTACGCCCCCATCGACGTCTACTACAACTACGAGTCCATCTACGCCCTGGGCAGCAACCTCTGCATAGGCGACGCGGCCAGCGTACTCAGGCTCATCCGCAGGGCCAACGAGCTAGGCATGGACACCATGCTCCTGGGCACTGCCCTGGCCTGGGCGACTGAGGCCTACGAGAGGGGCCTGATCTCGCCCTCAGAGACCATCGTGGAGCCTAAGTGGGGAGACTTGGAGGCCTACTTAAGGATGGTCGACTTTATAGTCTCCCCGCCCAACGACTTCTACGCGGCCCTCTCCCAGGGGCCCGAGAGGGCCTCAGAGGCCTACGGCGGAGGGGAGTTCTGCCTAACCATCGGCGGCAACGGGATGCCCGGCTACCACACAGGCTACGCCAATATCTTAGGCATGCTCGTGGGCGCCAGGCACTCCCACAATAGCAACGCTGGCTACTCCATAGACCAGAGGGCGCTCAAGGAGCCCATGGGGCTCGAGGAGGCCGTGAGGAGGCTGGCCCGGGAGGACGACTGGCGCTACGTATTGACTAGCCTCGTGATCTGCATGTTCTCTCGCGAAGTCTACACTGAGGGCGTAGTGGTCGAGTGCCTAAGGGCCGTGGGCCTCGAGAGGACCGTCGACGAGCTACTATCCATGGGCAGGAGGATATACTTGAGGGCCCAGGAGTTCAAGTCTAGGGAGGGCTTCAGCCTAAGGTCGGTCAAGGTCCCCGAGAGGCTCTTTGAGACCCCCACTCCGCACGGGAGGCTCGACCGAGGGGTCCTCGAGAGGATGCTCGAGCTATACATCCAGCTCAAGTGGGGTGGGCAGGGTGCTTAAGGGCCCCCTCGATCGGAGGGTAGGCGGGGTGGCCGAAGTCAGGCTGGGGGCCACTAGCAAGGAGGGCGGCACGAGGGGCTGGGGCGTCGTCATCGGCGGGGCCAGGCACATGCCCCTCCACCTCTTCGAGGGGAGGGCCCCTCCCCCGCAGCTCGCCCCCGTAGTGGTCGAGGGGGAGTTCAGGCCCCCTAGGCCGCTGAGGGCCGCCCTGGGGGAGTTCGTAGGGGACCCGGTCGCGTGGGCCAGCTTCGCCGTCGAGGAGCTGGGGGCCAAGCTAATCTTCGTGCACTTCTCCGGCCCCCTGAGGGGGGACGTGGAGCGCTCCCTTAAGACGCTGAGGCGCCTCCTGGACGAGGTGAGGGCGCCCCTAATCATCGGGGGCCCGGGGGACGTGGAGAGGCCCCACTTGGATGCGGAGTTCCTATCGAGGGCGGCTGAGGAGGCTAGCGGGGAGCGGGCCGCCCTCTCCTACGCCACCCTCGACCAATACTCTGAGGTGGCTAGGGCGGCTAGGGAGCACGGGCACGCCATCGTGGCCTACTCGCCCACCGACGTCAACTTGGCCAAGCAGCTCAACTCAAACCTCCTAGAGGCCGGGCTGTCTAAGGGCGACATAATAATGGACCCGACGACCGCCCCCCTCGGCTGGAGCTTCGAGTACAGCTATTCGACGTTCGAGAGGATTAGGCTGCTGGCCCTCCAAGGGGACGAGCTGCTCCAGATGCCCCTGATGGCCGCCGCCTGCAACGCCTGGGCGGCCAGGGAGAGCTACGCTAAGCGCCCGGAGCTGGGGCCGGTTGAGCAGCGCGGGGTCCTGTGGGAGGCCGTGACGGCGCTCTCCTACGTAGCCGCGGGGGCTGACTTAGTCCTAGTCCTCCACCCGGAGGCCTACAGGCTAGTCAGCTCAGTAGTGGATGAGCTGTGGTCCGGGGCCGGGGCCCGGCTGAGCTTTGAGCAGCTCTTCGAGGGGGGATAGGTGTCTAGGAAGCCCTCCGCCGTGCAGGTCTACTCCCTACTCCCTAAGAAGAACTGCAGGAAGTGCGGCGTCCCGACGTGCATGGCCTTTGCAATTAAGCTAGCCGCGGGAGAGGCCTCCCTCGACGCCTGCCCCCTCCTCGACCCGGCCTCGAGGGAGAAGCTCCAGGCGCTGCTGGCCCCTCCCGTCAGCCCCGTCACAGTAGGCGCCCCCCCTCGCTCAATTAAGCTGGGGGGCGAGAGGGTCCTGTATAGGCACGAGGGGGGCTTCGCAACGCCGACCGCCCTGGCGCTCGACGTAAGCGACGACGTCGAGGTGGCCGAGGCGAGGAGGCTAGCTGCCGAGGCCTCGCGCCTAGCTTACGAGAGGCTCGGCCAGAGGCTGGGCCTGTCTGCCATTGCCGTTAGGTCGGTGACGAGGAGGCCTGATAGGTTCAGTGAGCTAGTGGAGGCCGTCTCCAAGGCCTCCGACCTGCCCCTAGTCCTCTGCTCCCTAGACCCCGCCGTCATGGAGGCCGGGCTGAAGGCCTCCAGCGGCCTGAGGCCGCTGATATACGCCGCCGACGCTAGAAACTTCATGTTCATGGCGGAGCTAGCGGCTAGGTTCGACTCGCCGCTGGCCGTCCACGGGCCGACTGTCGACGAGGCGGCCGCGCTGGTCAGGCAGGCGCTCGACCTGGGCCTTAGCGAGCTAGTCATAGACCTGACGGGGCCCAGCCTAGCCGAGACCGTGAGCAATCTAATTTACGCCAGGGGCTCGGCGGTCAGGCTGGGAGTCAGGGAGCTGAGCTACCCGCTGGCCGCCCACCCGCTGGCCTTCGCGCCGGGGGAGGATAAGCTCCGCAGGGTCCTGGCCTCGGCGCTCCTCCTGCTGCGCTGCGCCAGCCTCCTCTTCGTCCCCTCCCTCGACCCCTTAGAGACGCTACCGCTCTTAGTCCTCAGGCAGGGGCTGTACTCAGACCCCCTCAGGCCCCTCCAGGTGAGGGCCGGGCTCTACGAGGTGGGCTCCCCAGGCCCTAGCTCCCCAGTGCTGCTGACCACTAACTACGCCCTGACCTACTTCCTGGTCAGGGCTGACGCGGAGGCTAGCGGCGTGCCCAGCTACATAGTCGTAGTGGATACCGAGGGCCTCTCCGTCGCGTGCTCCGTGGCCGGGGGCAAGCTGACTCCAGACATGGTGGCCGCGGCCATTAAGTCGTCTGGGGTCGAGAAGGCGGTCTCCCACCGCACGCTAGTAATACCGGGGAGGATGGCCAAGCTAAGGTACGCCATCGAGGACGCCACTGGCTGGAGGGTCGTCGTAGGCCCCCGCGACTCGTCCGAGCTCAGGTCGTTCCTTAGGGGGCTGAGGCTTAGCTAAGCGGCGCCCCGTCAGGCCCTCCCCGCTGCGTAGGCCACGGCCGCTAGGGACGCCGCCCTCGCGTGGCAGACGGCCTCGGCCACGTCCTTCGGCGAGTGGCAGGCGCCCGCTATAAACACGCCCGGCACCTTAGTGCTCCACGTATCTACCCTCGGGTCGGCCTCCGCTAGGAACCCATCGCCGCTCCTCTCTAGCCCGAAGACCTCCGCGGCCCTAGCCCCCCTCTTGCTTAGCACTAAGCCAGCCTCCAGTACGACTAGGTCTACGCTCAGCCTCAGCAGCTTGTCCGTGGCCTCGTCGAACACCTTCATGACGCACCCTCCCCCCTCCCTGGGCCTTATCTCAGAGGGCAGCCCCCTCATCATCACCACCCCTCCCCTCCTAGCCTCGCGGTAGAACTCCTCGTACCC
>JAWAOK010000021.1:0-20195 GCA_038894875.1 Candidatus Nezhaarchaeales archaeon | reverse complement strand
ATACTTCGAGAGGCCCTACGTGTGCCGCATGTACCCCTTCCATGTGTCCCAGAGGGACTTAGGGGGAGGGGGTGAGGCCCTATACATAGATAGCGATGGGACGAGACTCTACGTATACGTAGACGTAACGTGCAGAGGGGTGGGGAGGGGCGTTCCCATTGAGAGGCTAGTTCCCATCGTCGTTAAGCTTTGGAGGGGGGCGGCTGGAGTCTAGCCATCTTAGCGACTACGTCTATTTTAGTAACTATGCCCACTGGCCTGCCCTGGTCAAGAATGAGGACGGCAGGCTTGCCGCTTAGCAGTAACACGCAGGCCTCCTCTAGGCTGCTTTGAGGATTGAGCATGGGCAAGGGCTCCTCCATGACCTCCACTACTTTCATTCTGAGCAGCTTCAGCGGATCCTTGCTCCTCCTCAGTGCCTTCAATAGGCTGGACTCATAGATGCATCCTATGATGCTGTCGCCGTCAAGTACTGGTATTTGCGAGATCCCGTACTTCTCCATGGCTTCCACGGCCTTCTCTACGGGGTCAGAGGCGTTGACGGTCACTACGGGGCTGTGCATAACCTCAATAACCTTAACCTCCCCCCTAGCCCACGCCAGCGCATTCATGATTCTCCTCAGCGTCGACGCTCGGGGGTCTACGGTGCCCCTCTCAATCCTAGATATTAGCGACTGGCTCACGCCCGCCAGTTGAGCTAGTTGGCGCTGAGTTAGCCCCGCCTCCTCCCGAAGCTTTTTGAGCTCCTTGCCTATGGGGGCCCACAAGCCGAAGTTGACAGAGCGAAGCGAGCTAAAAGCTTGCTTTGTCCTCAAGACTTAGGTCCAGTACCACTTGAAACGTCCTGGGCCCCACTTCCCTCACCACTCTGCCCCCCAGTAGGCGCACCTTGGCCCCAAGCTCCCTAGCCCTACGCTCTACGCTGAGCTGCGTCCTCCTCAAGGCTTCGTCCTTAGTCCCTACAGCCTCCCCGTAGAAATGGATGACTCCGTGCAGCTTAGAGGCGTGAATAGCCGCGTCGAGGAACTCGAGGGACTTGAGAGGCAGTGGCATGAGAACCCTGTCCGCCCAGCTGCCCTCGCCCGCGAGCCCCAGCGACCTAGAGTCCCCGTGGATTACGTGGACTAGCCCCCGTACCTTATTTAGGCTGACGTTCTCAGCCATCAGGCGAGCCGCGTCAACATTTAAGTCCACGGACACTACCTCAGCCATCTTCAACCTTGCCAAGAGTATGGAGAAGCACCCTACACCGGCGAACATATTGAATACCAGCTCCCCCTCATTAGCCAGGCTAGCTACCCGAAGTCTCTCGTATGAGAGGCGGGGCGTGAAGTACGCCCTCGCCAAGTCTATCTTAAAGCGGCAGCCGTGCTCGCTATGAATAGTAGTAGTCTTACGCTCGCCAGCTAGCCACTCCAGCCCCCTAAGCCTGTAGTCGCCAGCGTGAGGCGAGCACTGCCTAAATACGGCCTTAATGTAGGGCAGCTCTCTGAGGAGCTCCTCAGCGAGGCTGAATCTATACTCTGCAAGTTCCGAGGGCACCTTGATTATCGCTATGTCCCCCACGATATCGAACCTCTTAACGACCCTCTTAGCTAAATCAGGGGGGCAAGTCTTCATGGCCGCCCTAAGTAGCGGGTTGCTACGCTTAACCAGCCCCGTGCACCCCCGCTACTCGTCTTAATAAGCCAGTTGCGCATTAAGCTCAACTGCCTTGACTGCTGAGTTGAGGGAGGCGCTGGGGAAGTCGAAGGTGAAGTGTAAGTGGCTGTGGCCGAGGCGTACGGGCAGGCCGCTGGATCCTGCAGAGGCGTTTGAGCGGGCGCTGGCTAGGCCTCTGAGGGGGGCTGAGCTGTCCAAGGAGGGGAGAGCTGACAAGGCGGCCATAATCATTCCGGACCACACTAGGCCACCCAGCCCATTCCTAGCTCAGCTCGTAGACGCCGTCGAGGCGCTGGCCAGAGAGGTAGTGATTGTCATGGCCGGGGGCACCCACAAGCCCCCTCCCTTATCAAAGATAAGGGAGGCGCTGGGCGAGCTAGTGGAGAGGAAGTGGTTTGGGCTCAGGTACTCCTACGCTCGAGGGAGCCCATCTGACTTCAAAAGGCTCGGGACGACGGCCCGCGGCACGCCGATCGAAGTACATCGCGAAGTGGCTGAGGCCGACTTGGCGATATCCACACTATGTGTAAGGCCGCACTACTTTGCTGGCTGGGAAGGGGGGTGCAAGGCAGTGCTTCCAGGCTGCAGCAGTATAGACAGCATAAGGCACAACCACTCGCTGGCCGTGGGATGCCCCGAGGCAAGGGAGCTTAGGGCAGAAGGCAACCCAGTTAGAATGGACATGGAGGAGGCCGGGAGGGCCTTGGCTACAAGAGTCAGGTATAGGGTGCTGGACTGGGTCGCTGATCCGTACGGGGCGCTCGCCGCGGCATACTACGGAGGGCCAGTAGAGGCCCACAGAGCCTGCACGCGGGTCGCCTTGAGGCACTACGTAGTTGTGGCGCCGCCCACTCAAGCGGTTATAACGGTAGCTAGGCCGCCGCTCGGCTCTACCTTGTTTCAGGCACTGAAGGCCTACCATCTGGCGTGTAACGTGGAGCCCAAGCGGGGGAAGCTAAAAGTGATATTGATAGCAAGCATGGAGGAGGGGGTAGGTAGTGAAGAGTTTGCCAAGGAGGCCGTCAGGTATGCCGATGCGACTTACGAGGAGATAGTGAGGGAGCTGAGGGAGAGGATGCTGATGGGAGAGTTCAGCGAAGTCTTCCCCAAACTGGCCAGGATGGCGATGGACGCCCAGCACGCTGAACTGACCGTCGTCAGCCCCTCGGCGACTGGTGATGTAAAGGCTTTACTAGATAGGATTCGCGTGCCTCTCTATGAGGACGTGGCCGAGGCCCTGAGGGGAGTAGAGGAGGCTGTGGTGCTCCCCTATGGGGATGTCTCCGTTCCCATCTCGCCCGGGAGCTCAAGGAATACCTTCATGATGTCGGTATAGCCATGCCTCCTTAGCGCCTCCTCAACATCCTTAAGTAAGGATAGTTGGCGCTCAGTCGGATCGGCGCCTATGATGGTGGCCTTGTCCGGCCCCTCAGCGGCTGGCGTAGAGGGGCCATCGGAAAGGTAGGATGGATTGTGCTGGTCTATGAGGATTGCTAGCAGCCCACTGCCATCTCTCACTAAGCAAGTCTTCCAACCGTACTCTGTTGACATGTTGGAATTCTTGAGCACTGGTTCTAGGATGGGCCTTATCTTAGAGGTCCCTAGCTCTATAAACTCCCTAGCCCTGGGGCACGTAGCATAACAGTCCTCAGAGGGGGGCTCGCAGTCGTATTCGCTACATACCGCCTTGAGTGCCTCCATAAAGCCACCATCCATAATCACTTGAAGGCTTAGTGGATGGAAGTGGACGCCGCACTTGTGCCTAAGCCGCGGCTCCACTGTCTCAAAACGCGCAAGCGGCTCACCGCAGAGCGGGCACTTGACCGACTCGAGCTTCTGCAGGCACTTGCTACAAAAGGGTCCAGCTCCTGCCTCAACTCCACAGGCTCTACACTCAACCAAGTGGGCTCCTCTCTTAGGCGTAGCACATCGTCCACACATATATGTTTCGAGTGCGTAAGGTTCTTCAAGAGGCCCTACGTACAGTCAAGCGTGGTTACGGTCGGGTATAGGGTGAGGGTGGTTTTAGAGGGGCTCGGCAGCTGTTTAGCTGAACTACAGAGGGTCCTCGCCCCACGGACCGTGGAGGCCTTCGTCAGGGGGCTGCCGCTGTCCTCGAGAGCCTTCCCTGGAAGAGGCTACGTGTATTTTCAGGTCCCTCTGGAAATGGGGGTGGAGAAGCCCAGGAGCGAAGTCGAGGAGGGGGCATTAGCGTACTGGCCCCAGGCCAGGGCGGTCTGCATCTTTCTCAAGAGGACGAAGTTCAATTACGATGTAAGTCTCTTGGGCAAAGTCATCGAGGGCTTAAACGTCCTAAATGAAGTAAGGGCTGGCACTTCGCTGACGGTTGAGCTAGTATCTACTATAGAGGGCTAGCCGGCCTGGCAAGGGTCTTAGCGAGGGGGCCGGGGCTGCTCTTACATGGGTCGCTAGACGAAGGGGGGCTTGGACTTTAGGTTTACGATTGGTATGGCAACCCAGCCCGGCTTGGTCCCATAACTCACTTGAACGCTCTCCCTCGGCTCCTCAGCCTTTATCAGCAAATACGTGCCGTCCAACTCCTCATCAGATGAGTAGTAGTAAAATAGAGGCACGCCGTAGAGATTGTAATAATCATGATATACTGCAAACACGCCATATACGTGACGCCCGCCGTCCTTAAAGTGGACTATGTATACAGGCTGGCCTAGCGCGGCCATGCTAGCAGCAAATCTAGCCAAGTCGCTTAGTGACCGAACTTCGATGAGCTCGGCACACTTCACCCCTACTTCCTTCACATGCAGCCCCTCAGCCGAGATAGCGGCTTGGCTTTTAAGAGTTCTGTCGTCACTACCTCTTAGCCAACTTAATTATGTGATCTATAATGACGTCAGCTATGTTGACCTTAGTCACGCTCTGAAGACCCCTCCAGCCAGGCTGGCTATTGATTTCAGTAAGGCAGTAACCGTCATTGCTCTCAAGGAAGTCTACGCCAGCTACTTCACAGCCCATGAGCTTAACTGCCTTGATCGCTAGCTCAGCTAATTCCTCACTGGGCTTAAACGCCAAGGGCCTGGCCCCCTGAGCTATATTAGTCTTCCAAGACGTAGCCTCCCTATACATCGAGGCAACGACCTCGTCGCCAACTACGAAAGCCCTGATGTCTCTGGTCCCGTGAGGGATGAACTCCTGAATGTATATTACGTGGTGGGCGAAGGCCAGGGCCCTGAAGGCCCTAAGCGCAATCTCACGGTCAGTCAGTCTAGTTACGCCCATCCCGCGGGAGCCGAAGAGGGGCTTGCAGACGACGTCCCCGCCCAGCTCGTCGAAGGCCGAGAGGGCTTCCTCAACGCTCTCGGTGACTACAGTCCTAGGCACCCTAATGCCGTGCTCACTTAAGAAGGCTAAGGTGAAGTATTTGTCGATGCAGCGCTCAATAGCTGAGGGGCTGTTTACTACCAACAGACCTGCTCGGCTTAGGGTATGGAGCAAGTCGATCCTAAATAGGCACTCATCAAGGGACCCGGGCCCTATGGGCCTGACTATTATGGCGTCCAGAGTGTCGAGCGATAGATCGCGCGACGAGGCCCTCGACCTGAAGCCAACCTTTGCAGAGAGCTGTCGAAACTTCAGCGGAACCGGCTCTATGTTCCTCTTCCTCATGGACTCGCATAGCTGACTAGAGCACCAAGAGTCAACGTTCCTAGTCAGTAAGCCGAACTTCATAATACCGAGAGAGGCGCCTTTAGCTAACTATTTTAAGGTTTGCTGACTTCGCCTCTAAGTTATACACTTGATAGTGTCGATGCTTCGTGGCAGCGCTAAAAAGGCTTTAAACCCTTACTAAAGAGGCTGGGTGCGAGGCGCGTATGGTTAGTGTAAACAAACTCTCAATGAAATACGTTAGTGAGCTGATCAGGGGTGCTGAAGAGTACCGAGTGAAGGTGGAGAAGCTACCGTGTGGAGCTACAGTAATTGACACTGGCCTAGAGGCCCCGGGCGGCTACTTGGCTGGGCTGCTCTTAACTAAAATATGTTTAGGAGGGCTGGCTGAGTGCTGGCTGACGTATCAAACCTATGGAGACTTAGAGCTGCCCAGTATAGTGGTCGCTACTGACCACCCGGCCACGTCGCTGCTCGGTTGCCAACTGGCCGGCTGGATGGTACAGGTGAAGGAGGAGGGGTTCTTCGCTGCTTGTTCAGGACCCGCTAGGGCACTTGCACTTAAGCCGAAGAAAGTATTTGAGAAGATAAAGTACCGCGATGAGCATAGCGAGGCCGCCATAGTGATGGAGACGACGAAGAAGCCCGGCGATGCCGTGGCCAGGAGGGTGGCTGAGGATTGCAAGGTAGACCCCAAGAACTTATACATACTATTGACAACGACTGCTTCCATGGCAGGCTCAGTCCAGGTATCTGGCAGAGTTGTTGAGACGGGCCTATACAGACTTGAGTATCTAGGCCTGGATCCGCTCAAGGTAGTGTTTGGCAGCGGCTCAGCACCAATAATGCCGCCCCACCCCGACGTGGGCGTATCTACAGCAAGAGAGGAGGACGCCCTGCTCTACGGGGGGGTGGCCTGTTACGTTGTCGATGAGGAGGAGGGAAGGCTCATGGACTTAGTTAGTAAGGCGCCAGCTACAGCATGGAGTGGCTACGGCTCAACTTCATACGAGGCGCTGAAGGCAGTGGGCTTTGACTGGAGTAAGCTAGATCCAAGCTTCTTCACCATAGGGAGGCTAGAGGTTACGTGTAGGGGCACTGGCAAGACCTTCGCCGCCGGGAAGCTAAACCCGGAGGTGCTCAAGAAGAGTGTTGGGCTCTAAATAACTTACGTTTCTTTCCTCTACGTTCATTCTTTTACGAGCCCCCTCAAGATCCTCTGCATTAGCGGGGGCCCCCCTAACTTAACGACGGCCTTCTCGAAGGCATTAAGCACTTGGCCGCAGGGAGGGGCTTTCACCTCTAGCCCAAACTCCTTGAACAGCGCCGTTACCACTGACGCGCCCTCGCCCCCGCGTACATCTACATAAAATTCTTTATAGTACTGAAGGCCGGGGGCAAAGGAATAATTGTTGATGTTGAACTTGAGGACTCTCACGCCCAACGATTTAAACTTTACTGGGTGCACGCCCTCTAGCTGCTTAGGCCTCACTACTGGCTCGTAGAGGGGCGTATTCACGGTTCCCCCAATGTATGTAGGCGCGACCGTGTACTCAAGCACGGAGCCCATGTACTCTACGAGCGCCGTGTAGTAAGGGGCGTTGCCTAACGAGCTGCCCCTTAAGTTAAACACGGTGGAGCAGGGGACGGTGCTTATAGAAATGATGCCCTCGTCCACCATGGTAGAGTGTACATCGTCCGGCGAGGACTTGAGAATGAGGGCTAGCTTAACTTCCGTGGCGAAGCGGGGCTTATATCTAGAGCCATAGTTTAAGGCCCTGGTCTCAAGTACCTCTAGAGACAAGTCGTCCTGGCAATATTGTGAGAAAAAGGGGTATTAAGCTTGTTCGTCGCTAAGGGGCTCTAGGAGCGATTCGAAGTGCTTTAAGTGGGGGTTGTTTGGAATCGATACGAAAAGCCTGCCGCCGCATCTGACGTCAGCAAGCACATCCCCTACGAATACGTAGAATGGCCCAACCAATTTCTCCGGGCCCGCCTTTACGGAATCCCTTATGTCATCTATGTAGAAGCTAGGCAATACGTGAGGCACCCTACCGGCTATGATCACCCTACCCCCGGTCATTCTAGCGCCGGGCCTTCCGTCGCAGTCGCCCTTAATGCCAATAGTGCCTCCACGCATATCGACGCCCGGCAGCTCCCCCGCGCACCCGTAGACTAAGATGGTGCCTCCACTCATGCCCCTGCCTACTTCTACGCCAGCGTCACCGTGGATTATGATGGTGCCTCCACTCATGCCCTTGCCGGGCAGCTCGCCCCGAAGAGAGCCGCCAACAAAGTCGCCCGCATTGCCGAAGACAACTATCTCCCCTCCCTTCATTTTGCCACCCAGCCACAGCCCTGCATTGCCATGAATCTCTATAGATCCTCCCTTCATAGAGAACCCTACGTAGTGAGCTACGTCCCCCTTAATCACTATCTTGCCAGCGCTCATCTTTTCACCTATCCTCCTAACTTTGGAGAGGTCCCCCTCGAGCCTGATCAGCGTGTCTAAGGCCTGAGAGCCTGGAGAGCCCTCAATATTGAAGAGGTCCCCCAAGGCCCTCTTTGTGTTTCCCTCATAGACGGGGAGCTTAGCTATTTCGTTGGCGCTCTTGCCTGCAAAGGTGTCCGGCCTAATGCGCTCAGCCTCTACCGGCACTGTAAAGACGAACTTTGGCCTCAGCGTGACCTCCTTGTACTCGACGACAGGGGCCTCCTCCTTCTTCTTTTTCTTCTCAGACACGTCCCTCAGCCTCCCACGGCCACTCCCAACGGATGCCTGAGCTCGCGCTCACTTATTACGTAGTTGCTTAGGCTAACTGAGTACCACGACTTAAACTTAGGCTCGACGTCACTCATAACTACCTTGAGTAAGTCTGGCTCGACCTTGGGCTTGACGTAAAACGTAGAGCCGTAGACGTGCCTAACCACCTCGCCCTCCTTGACCACTATCTCACCCGCCTTGATTGTATAGTACGCGCGCCTGAAGGCCTTAATGACTTCCTCAGGCTGCCTAGACGGATCTACTTCTAGTGGCTTTATGTCGTAGATGGCCACGTCCGCGTCCGCCCCGATGCCTAGGTGGCCCTTGTTCTTGAGGCCTAGTATCTTGGCCTGGCCCGCCCTAGTACAGACTGCCACTTCGTAGAAATCGTACTCGCGGTCTATCGTGGGCAGTATGGCCTTCTTGGCTGCCCTCCTATTGATCTTTGCCAACACCGCGTCCCTAGCCTTCTTGCTCATTAGCCAAGCAATGACCTCCGGGTATCGAGTGAAGGGGCCCGCATTAGGATGATCAGTCGTCGGGAAGACCCTCCACGGGTCGCGGACCAGGAGGGCCACCTCGAGACCTATGCACCACTGAATTGAGTTAACGTAGTTGCTCTTTCTGTAGCGGTAGGGAACTATGCCAGAGGCCGCCTCCCCCTCCACCTCCGCCCCGGTCCACTTGCCTGGGGCCAAGTGGAAGAGGACGAATTCGAAGGGCGCGTCGGCGGTCATGGTCGTGGCGTCCCCGAATACCACTTGGCCCAGGTCCAGTGAGACGTGCTTATGCGTATTTACGTAGTCAGCTATGTCGTCAGCGCCAGTATCTAAGTTAGCCCACCCAGTGCCAGCGTAGCCAGTAAACTGGACGTGAGTTATGTGGATTATTGGTCTCTCCTGCCCTACGTATAGATCTGAGACCGCGTCCATGGTCTTTATTGTAACTTCGTAGTTTCCAGGAAAGCCCAGCCTATTGCAATGGACGTGGATCGGATGAGGGAGCTTTAGTGACTCATTGACCGTACACAAGGCCCTAACTATTTCACGAGGAGTGGTATTGCGGCCCGGGATTATGTCATCTAAGTTTAGGCCGATCCCCTTCCCCCAGGCCCAGGCCTCGGCCACTCCAGGGTCCACTATCTTAATTGCCCAGCCCTTGACGGCCTCTAGTAGCCAAGCCACTAGGGCCTTGAGCTTCTCGTAGTCTTTTTGCTCTACGTAGTCTAGGACTAGGAGGTTTGAGTCGAAGAGGGGGAAGCAGGCTTTATCTAATATCGGTATATCGTCCAACTCCTCGTGAGTGTGCCTAGTCTTAAGCGGAGGGGTGGCTGGCTCAAAGACCGTCGTCCAGCCCATGCGGGCGTACTTGTAACCGATGACGTTCGTAGACGGCGTAGTCCTGCCGCTACCCGACCTCCTGACGTTGAGAATGAGCTTCATGAATGATTTGTAATGGTCCTCGGGCCTCATGATCCGCCCGCTGTTAAGCTTGGGCCCGGCTATGTGGGAGTGCATGTCCACCCCGCCAGCCATTACGAGCCTCCCCTCGGCATCTATCACCTTAGCCTCCCTAACATTGAGGTCAGCGTCGGACACTATCTTGCCATCCCTTATGGCTATGTCCATCCGCTCCCCCTTGACATTGTTCACGGGGTCGAAGACGATGCCGTTCTTAATTAGGAGCTGCACGAAGCCTCCCCCGTCACGCGCTTAAGCGGTCGGTGCAATTAGCTTAATAAGCCTTTCAGGGGTGGGGCGATGGCTTAGGCGGCCGCCTTGAGCTTCTTCACTCTGTCGAGTATCCTAGAGAGGACCTCCACGTCGCTTAAGAGGCCTGGCGGGGGCTCGACGAGCTTCTTAGCTCTAAGGGGGACCTTGTCCATCCTATACACGGTGCCCTCCTCCTCTATGCCGACGAAGGTCGTTGGAATGAATACATCTGCCAAAGCAGAGGTTGGGCTCCACCTGGGGTCTATGACTACTACGGGGATCCTAGCTAGGTGCTTGACGGCCTCCCTCGGGAAGTGGGAGACGGGGTCTGAGGCAACGATGAGGGCCGCGTCAGCCTCGCCCCTTAGCAGGATGTCGGTACTAGACGTTACGCCGGGGTTCGACCGTGGGAAGCCCCTACTAAAGTCGATAGCGTACGGGTAGCCGGTCAACCAGGCCATGACTTCATTAGTCCCAGTGACGTTGAAGTGCCCCCTCATGGGCACTAACACGAACTTAGTCACCTCATTTAAGTCCTGGACTAGCTTAATGGCCTCCTCAAGGTTCCTCCCCTTGCCGCTAGTCATAGTTAGCCCCATGCCTAAGAAGACTGCCCCGAACTTCGCAGACATCATCATGTCAGCCATTCTCTCGATCGTCTCCCTAGGGACGCCAGCTATCTGCTCTTCCTCTATCGTGTGGCCCCTAACAGCCATGCGCAGGGCTGTGAGTAGGTCGTAGTCCATTCCGGGCTCGACTTTCACGAATAAGTCAGCTATCTTGGAAGTCGGAGTGGGCCTGACGTCGACCACGATAACCTTCCTAGCCCTCCTGCCCTCAACGAACCTCCCCTTAGCCATGGCTGAGTACCTGACGGTGTGTCTCGGATGTGCGTGAAGCGGGTTGCAGCCCCAGTAGACTATTAGGTCTGCTCGGTTCTTTATCTGGCCGAGGGTGGCAGTAACTACGCCAACTTGCTGAGTGCCCAAGATGGTTGGCCCGTGGCAGACGACGCTGGTGTTGTCCACGACGCCTCCAACTACTTCAGCCAGCTCGACGCCCAGCCTCATGGCCTCGTTGGAGGTAGAACTCCACCCGTAAAGTAGAGGATACTTGGCGCTCGCTAGTATTTGCGCAGCCCTCTCAATAGCTTCCTCGTAAGTGGTCTCTGCGAAGGTAAGGCCCTTCCTTACCATCGGCCTATAGACCCTCTCCTTGTTATAATTCATGAATTTAGAGGTGCCTATGGCGCAGGCTCCCTTCACTGAGGCTATGGATCCATTCTTTACGGTGACCTGCACGTCATCGCACGTGCAGCCACAGAATACACAAACCACGTCGTTGACGACCCTCTCTTCAGTGCCAGGGTTACTGGAGTGGCTGCTGCCGCTCCCCACCTTGACTTCAAAGGGCTTGTGGGAAATGTTCTCGAAGAGCTCGGCTATGCTCCTAACCGGCTCTTGAGTCGGCTCTATCTCTGCCTTAATTCCCTTTAAGTTGGGCATTCCAGAGCCGCGAGTTCTCGGATCCGTGACGACGTTGGCCCACGGGCCCATGGGGATGAATGCTATCCCCGGCTGGGGCGAGGCTGAGGGTACTGCCTTAACCACCACCTCCCCGAAGTCGGTCTTCACCTTAACGTTAGAGCCCGCCTTAATGCCCAGCTTGGCCAAGTCCTGTGGGTCCAGCTCGACTACAGCACACTTAGATGCGTATAAATCGAGGAACTTCCCCTCCTCAAGTGATGTGCCTTGGTCCAGGGTCCTGCCAGTGACCAAGGTAACGGAGATCTTCATAATCGCACACCTTTTAGTAAAGAAAGGTGATAGTTATTTAGCTCTTTAGCGGGTGCCGCACCTACTTCACCTTAACTGGCTTCTCCATCAGCTTGACCTTCCTCATTAACGTCCCGTCGCGTGCGTGAGGCCTACGCTCAAGAGTGTCCCCCTGCTTTTCAATCTCTCTAGCCTCGTCAGCTAGCCGGGCAGCGTTGCGGAGCATCTCATGGGCGGCAGCGGCGATTGGCGTGTAGCGCTCCCACTCCTGTATCTTGAAGCAGGCTTCGGTAGTTAGGTCAGCGACTCGGCGGGCCGTCTCAAACGCAGCCATAACCTTCGCCCTAGCGTATGGATTGCTGTAGCCAGTAGCGGCCACGGCTGCCTCCTTATCTACTACAACCCTACGCAACTCCGGGGCCTTGCCCTGCTTAATGGAGTTTATGAGTTCGTCGAGGTACTCTACTATAATGTTGTAAACTCCGGTGGCGGCTAAGATCTTTATGATGTCAGCATTAAAGCAGGCCATCTCAGTCGGGTCGAGGAACTCTCTCCTAGCCCCAATCATAGCGTCAGCCTCAACGATGATTGCACCGAAGCCCTTGGCCTCTAGGTCTCCTAGTGCCTTCCTGGCCGGGGCGTCGGAGATGACGACTACAGGCAGGCCAGCCTCCTTTAACACCTCCCTAGCCTTAGTAGGCCCAGGTAATGCTGCGTTAGGGCTCACGACTATGGCCAAGTCAGGCTTAAAGTCGAGGAGCTTCTTGGCTACTTCCTCGGCCTTGTCTGGATCCATTTTAGACCCGGAGCCGACAACGCGGACGTCTATGTCTGCCCTATCTGCCCTTTCGTCAAGGAGGAACTCTAGCAAGGGGGCCGTCCCTACGCAGCCTAACTTAACTATCCCCACCTTTACAACGGGCTTAACCGACATATATCCACCAGCCTGCATTAATGTAGGTCGCTATTTAACCCTTCTTCCTGAACCACGGAGAGGCTATAAGGAGGCTGGACGTGGAGGCGTGGGAGGGGCTCTGATGAGGGGGGCGGTGATACTGGCCGGAGGGGAGGGGCGTAGGTTTAGGCAGGCTGGTGGAGTGGGCGAAAAGGCCCTATTTAAAGTAGGGGGGAAGTCGATGATAAGGCGCGTCATCGACGCTGTGAGCGGGGCTGTCGATGAGTGGGTCGTGACTGTAGACACCGAAGAGAGGGCTGAGAAGTTGAAGAGCGAAGTAGACGGGAGAATAGTGGTGGACAAGGGGCCACGCGGCCCCTTGACCGGGGTAGCGACCGGGCTTAAGGTGCTCTCACCAACAGCATGCCTAGTCGTCCCCTGCGACCGGCCCTTCCTCAACCTGCGCGTGCTGAATAAGCTGCTAAGCGTCGTTGAAGAGGGGTGGGGGGCGGCAGTCCCGCTATGGCCGAATGGGCTCCACGAGCCGCTGATGGCAGCCTACTTGAGGGGGCCGGCGCTGTCCCTATGCGACGCATTAATGGCTTACGGCAGGACTAGGCCGGACGACTTAATTAGGGCGGGGCTTAGCGTATCATTCCTATCGATACCCTCTGAGCTCAAGCCGCTCGACCCAGAGCTCCTGAGCTTCGTTAATATAAATAGGCCTTCGGACGTGGAGATGAGGCCCAGGTGCGAACTCGCGGCAGGCTTCAGCGTAGAGGTATGGCAGGACATAGACGCCGCTGAGGTAGCCAAGGCGGCGCTAGAGGCTCTGGAGTCCTTAAGCGCATCGCCGCTGGACGAGGTGAACATACCCTTTTGGCATGGGCTCTGCTGGAGGGCAATAGCGGAGAGGGGCGAGCGTGATGCGTGGAGGAGGGCTGCGGAGTGGTTCGGATACGAGAGGCGCCTTCATGCCTCTAGGGGGCTGCGCTTGCTGGAGGCTCGCGCACTCATGGATGCCTCGAGGTGTTTGAGCCACGTGGATCTCGAGCGCTCAGTTAAGCTCAGGGAGGAGGCCATATCCATTTACCGGCGGCTGGGGGTCGAGGCCAAGGGGGGTGCTTAGTGAAGGTAGTGTCCATAATAGGCGCCAAGGATACCTACAAGACGCGAGTCGCCGAGCTATTAATTTCAAGGCTCTCCTCGATGGAGCTTAGGGTCGGAGGGGTCAAACACTTACATTCATCTAGAGTTGACAAGCCGGGGAAGGATACGTGGAGGATGGCAGAGGCTGGCGCCAGTCTCGTTGTAGCAGTGGGTCGGGGGGAGGTGGCGACGATTGAAAGGAGAGACTTAGGCCTAAAGGAGGTGCTAGAGGCCCTCAAAGGGAAGGTCGACGTAATCGTGGTAGAGGGATTCAAGCGCGAAGCGAGCTCGATGGACGGCGTAGTGAAGGTGTTAGCTGCGAAGAGTCTCGAGGAGCTCGAGGAGCTTCTAAAGGACGTCAAGCCGCCCATAGCGGCCATCACTGGGCCGATCGCTAAGGGCCTAAGCTCGTGGAGGGGGATTCCAGTAATAGACTTAGATAAGGACCCCTCCCCCCTCATAGACGCTGTCCTCTCATCCCTCTCGCTGAAGTAGGCGAGTTCGCGAGTGAGGGGGCGGGCACTCGAGCCCGCCACAATAATGAATGATCGGATGGTGGATGCTAGGTGCGCCCCTAACCTAAAACTCTACCCTCCTTCCCGTCTCTTCATCTAGCTCATACCCTTGAAAGTTCTTTATGAGGAGCTTGACTAAGTCGCCAAATCTGTCTACAAGGTGCTTAATCAACCTCTTGTTCAGCGAGTCCCTCCTAATCAGTAAGTCGTACCTCTCACGGCCTATGGGGACAAAGCCCAAATCGTACTTCTCTGCCACGTACCGTACGGCCAGCCCCACGTCAACCACGCCCCTAGACACTAAGTATGCCACCGCCTCATGCGTCCTTACCTCGAAGTTGTACCCCTTGACCATGCTCTTCAATTCCTCCACTTCAACGCCCCTCCTCTCTGCCTCTTGCTCCAACAGCATATCAATCAGTACCCTAGTGCCGCTACCGGGGTTCCTGTTGACGAACCTGAGGCCTCGGTCGATTACGTCGCCCATGGAGGAGGCCTCTGCAGCCCCCCTCCTGTACACGAAGCCCTGCTCACGGAGGTAGCCTCTAACGAGCAGCACCCCCTTCAGAGACGCCCTCTTAATAAAGGGAACGTTGTACTCCTTCGTCTCGCGGTCCAGCAAGTGGATCCCCGCTACGTCGGCCGCTCCCATCTTAATAGCGTGCAGCCCGCTCATGCTGCCCATGTTAAGCATACGCACGCTTTCTGTCGAAGCGATGACGCTTACTATCTGCTGGAGGAGGGGGTCGTGGCTTCCGACGATATTCACATCGTAAGGCTTCCAGAATGGGCTCACCAAGACCTCTAGCTCGCAGCCCGCTGGTGCGCACTCTACGTCCTCAGGTACAATCACGTACCCGTCCACTAGGCTTAGGGAAGATACTTTGCTACTATGCCCAGGTAGGGGGTAGGCTGTCGTGAGGCCCTCGCGCTCTACCAACATAACGGGCACGAACACTCTTACGCCCGGCTCCCCTCTGAGGGGGACGGGCACGCGCGCGCTGACGCGCGCATATTCATAAGCCCTAGCTCCTTGGAGCCTCGCCAATATCGGGAGGAGGTACAAAATTACAGTTAAAAAGCATGAGAGCGGGAAGCCGGGCAAGCTCATAATTATCTTGTCACCATGGAGGGCTAGGGCTAGTGGCCTGCCGGGCTTCTCCTTAACGCCATGCACTATTATGCCTGGATTTAGGCTGGACAGGACCCTGTACACTAAGTCCTCTCGACCGGCCGACGTGCCCCCTATAGTGACCACTAGGTCATTCTCTTCCAACGCCCTCCAAAGCTTGCCCTCTAAGTCCCGCTCATCATCCAGCGCCCTCTCGTAGAGCTTGGGGATCGCGCCCGCGAGCTTGGCATAACCGTATACGAGGTATGAGTTAGACTCGTATACGCAGCCGTAGTCTAGGTGCTCGCCCGGGGGCCTGAGCTCGTTCCCGGTGGGCAGTATGCCGACCTTTACTGGCCTGTAAATGTACACCTTGTCAACTCCTAAAGCAGCTAACGTGGACGCCAGTGGAGGGGTAACGACCTCCCCCCTCCAGGCGACGACCTCTCCTTCAGAGAAGTCCGAGCCTGCTTGATCGACGTTCTCCCCCTTGGCCACGCTTCTATAGAAGATCACGAAGCCGTCCCACGCGCTAGTGTATTCCACAGGGACGACTGCATCGGCGGGGTAGGGTATGGCAGCGCCCGTCGACACCTCTACGCACTCACCCCTGGCGAGGCTGACGATCTTGGACTCGCCAGCCGACACTCGGCCTACTAGCTTCAGCCTTCGGGGTCTGTCTTCATACACACCCGCTAGATCGTCACTCATCACCGCATACCCGTCCATAAGCGCCCTGGCATATGGCGGGTAATTCACCCTAGCGTAGACATTGCGACTAAGCACCCTCCCCAACGCTTCGCTTAAGGGGACCTCTAGCTCCCCCAGCGGCCTTAGGGGGCGTTGGGCCTCGAGCGCCGGTATTACCTCGTCGACCGACACCAGCTTGCGGTAAATCTTACGCTTAGCCAAGGGCGGGCACCGGCCCATAGAGGTTGACTTCGACTTCGCATCCTTCGTCAAAGCCCTCTAAGTCCTCAGGAACTTCGATAAAGCCGTTCCCTTTGAGTAGGCTGGCGAGCGCCCCAGATCCACCAGCCATAATTGGCTCGGCATAGAGCGTGCCGCGGTCCTCGTAGACTTTCACGCGTACAAAGCCCCTAAGCCCGGGCTTTACAGTGACCCTACGTAGCAGCACGGCCCTGACCTTGGGGTAATTGGGGACGTCTAAGCCCAGGCCTCGGAGCAGCGGCTTTAGCAGGTACTCTAACGTAGACATGGCTGCAACGGGGAGGCCGCTTAAAGCTACTATGGGCGCGCCGTTCTTAATGGCTAAGCAAGCAGTCTTACCCGGCTGGATGGCGAGCCCGTGCACGAAGAACTCCGGTCTTGCTTCCTCTACTGCTCTCACCGTATAGTCGTGGCCGCCCACTGAGGTTCCTCCAATTAACACGTTCAGGTAGGTGGCTGGGCTCCTCTGAAGCCATCTGAGCACTTCATCGACAGCGTCCCCGGCCATAGAGACCTCGTCAACAGCAATGCCGTGCCACTTAAGCCATGCAGCAACGAAGGCATGCGTAAATGGCCTGAAGTGCGTCCCTCCAATAAACTCGTCCCCTACGTTGAGTATCCTAGCCCTGAGGTCAAAGGTCCTGATCCTAGCCCTCCCCTCCACAATCAGCCCAGCTATGGCTTGGGGCGTAATCATGCAGCCCCTGCGAACTATGACTAGCCCCTCGTCGTACTCCTCGCCAGGTAGGGAAACGTTCTCGTACTTAGCTAAGCGCCTCAATACGAGGACCCTGCCCTCCTCCTCAACTGCGTCCTCCAGCGGCGCTACCGCATCAGCGCCAGGAGGCAGCAGGGCGCCGGTCTCAATTCTAACGGCCGAGCCCGGCTCCAAGGAGGCATGGTAGCCCAGCCCCGGCCTTATGAGTGGGCTGAGGAGCCTTAGGGGGACGGGGGAGGTGGGGGAGGCGGCCTCGACGTCGCATGCACGAACAGCGTAGCCATCCATGACCGCCTTAGGCCCCGGGGGCAGCTTAAAGCTCGAGAGCACCGTCTCAGCTGAGTACTTACCTAAGGAGTCCTCCACTGGGACCTCGACCTCGTTAGGCGGGGAGAGGTTCTTGAGGGCCTCGCGCAGGACCTCTGAGACCCTATGAAGCCTCTTCAACTTTGCACCCGCCCGGCGCGGCACCACTCTGACACCCTTGGGCCCGCCTAGACTAAAGCATATGTAACGCTACGTTTGAACTGGCTGCTCGCCAGGGTCGATCTACTAAGCTCGTTGGGGCGCCTAAGGGGCGTCGCGTAAGGCGACGCGTGGCGGAGGGGCCTACCGTATTTATAGAGGCCTGCCGCTTAAGTTGGACTGAGATGGAGGAGGACGTAGTGGAGCAGGTGAGGCTGGGCCGAGCTAAGTACCTCGTGCTCGGCTTGGCGGGGTTCACAGATGCAGGGTGGGTTGCGAGCTTCTCCTCGAGCTTCATCATCAATAAGCTCAAGGCCAGGAGGCTTGGCGAGCTTAGAGGAGGGGGCTTCCTGCTCTCCTCGTCCAGGCCCATCGCAACAATCAAGAGGGGGTTGGTAGAGGGGGTCGTGTATCCAAGGGGAGGGGAGGTGTTCCTAGCGAACGAGGGAGGGGTAGTGGTAATTAGGGGTGAGGAGCCGCACTTTTCGTGGGATGCTTTTATTGACGAGGTCCTTAAGTTGGTCGAAGGGGCTGGCGTCGAGGAGGTTTACACACTGGGCGGCCTCGTGGACTTTGCTGAGGAGGCGAAGGTGTCTGCAGTTGTGAGCCTGCCCGGTCTACAGAGCCTTCTCGAGGCCTGTGGAGTCGAGCTAATTAACTACGAGGGGCCCTGTAGCATCTACACGGCGCTCATTGAACGCTGTGCTCGCAGGGGGATTGGTGCCATTAGCCTATGGGGCCACGTCCCGTACAAGCACTATGTGACGCTCTCTAAGCTCAGAGCCCCGGACGTAGATGCCTCTTACAAGGTGCTCAGGACGTTTTGTAAGTTGACTAAGGTGCGCCTCCCGCTCAACGAGCTAGAGGGGGAGGCGAGGAGGCAGCTAAGCCTCTTAGAGGACGTGAAGGAGCTGAGGGGAGGTGAGGGGGAGCTAAAGCTCGGCTACGCATATTAGGGCGGGCTCACAACTCCTCCTCGTCCTCGAATATCAGCTCCTCCTCGCCATATAGGTCTTCGAAGCTCTCGAGCTCGTCGGTCTTCGCCCCCCTCCTTGAGTATCTCCTGGAGGCCTTAATGTCGTACTTCACGAACTCCCTGGCTAGGCTGCTTACGCGGTCGGCCACCTCCTTGAGCTCGTCGTCACCGAGCGATGACAGGGCCTCAGAATCGTTGAGCCTCTGATACCATCCCATGATGCTCCCGGCCATAGCATGAAGAGAAATGTTCAGCAAGTTTAAGTAGTCGAGCCTATCCTTGGGCCTCTTTGAGGCGACTTCGTCCATTAGCCTCAGGAACTCCCTATTTAGGCGGGACCACTCAGCTGACAAAGCAAGGCCCCACCTACCTCTAAGGAGGGGGCTTATGTAGCTTATTCGCCTTCCTGCCACTAGCAGCCAAAGCGCTTTTATACCTAGCTATATAGAGGAGGCTCTTTGAAGTCGTTGGGCTGGGTGAGTGGCGTGTCCTTCTTCAAAGTAGGTGGGGTGGACGTAGAAGACACATTCGCCGAAGCCTTCCCCATGGTGGGGACTAGAATACTGATCACTGCCAAGGATGAAAAGTGGGCGCTCACGGCGGCTCAAGTAGCTACTGGCTTCGCTAGTTCCATCATTATGTCGCCGGCCGAGGCCGGGATAGAGAGGCTCGTGCCCCCGAGCGAGACCCCTGACGGCAGGCCAGGGGCCCTCATTCACATATACCACCGCTCAGTACCAGAACTCAAGTTCCAGGTGTTAGCTAGGCTTGGGCAGTGCATCCTAACGTGCCCCACTACTAGGGCTTTTGACGGCCTCCCTCAGGCGAAGAGGAAGATGCACATAGGGAGCGCCATAGGGAAGTTCGGAGATGGGTTTGAGACTGTAGAGGAGCTTGGGGGGAGGAGGGTCTACAAGATTCCAGTAATGCAGGGCTGGTTCTACGTAGAGGATACGTTGGGAGTAGTTAAAGGGGTGGCTGGCGGGAACCTCTTAGTGCTAGGCAGCGATGAGGACTCGGCCTTGGATGGAGCAACTAGGGCTGTGGAGGCTATAAAGAGGAGTTGCAGGGGGGTAATCCTACCATTTCCAGGAGGGATCGTGAGAAGCGGCTCAAAGGTGGGCTCCTTAAAATACCCAAAATTGCCCGCCTCAACGAACCACCTGTATTGCCCCACTATTAGGGACAAGGTGCCAGACTCTAAGGTGCCGAAGGACGTCAATAGCGTATTGGAGATAGTAATTAATGGCCTAAACTTCAACTTAGTAAAGATAGCCCAGGGAGTGGGCGTGCTGGCCGCATGCGAAGCCAAGGGGGTGAAGATGGTGACCGCGGCTAACTTCGGGGGGAGTCTGGGGCCGTTTAAAATATTTCATAGAGAGGCCGTGGAGGCCGCTAAGAAAGTCTATAAAGGTCTATGAGGCTAAGTAGCTTCGGGCCTTTCCCTCCTTAAGCCCTTCTTTACTGCCTTACCATAGCGACTCTGGGGCGCGAGGAGCAGTGGTTACGGTGCCTTTAGCTCCCTTCTGTTAAGGCGCTCCTCGCGCACCGCCTGATTGATAACGGCGTCCGTGGAGTTTAAGTGGATGCTGGCACCATTTAGAATATTGAAGTAAGAATCTTAAGCGTGCATAGCCAAACCTTACGTGGGCCGCTGTGGAGCTGCGTGAAGTAGTCTTCAAGCCCTCGGTATTCAAAGACGAGGGAAAGCTGGACATACACTACGTCCCCCCTCGCCTGCCCCACCGCGAAGAGCAGCTGAGGCAACTACTGGCCCTCTTTAGCTCAGTACTTACTGCCCCGGGCTCTAAGGCATGCAGAGCCCTACTCATTGGGGGCACGGGGACGGGCAAGACGGCC
>JAWAOK010000020.1:0-20310 GCA_038894875.1 Candidatus Nezhaarchaeales archaeon | reverse complement strand
GGAGACCCTTTTTTGTAGTTAGAGACTTTTCAGCAGCCTCACCATTGCCTCAACGGCCTCCTCAGGTATAGTCCTGCGTGCTGAAACTAAGAAGAAGTTCTCTCCACCTTGAATTATGAACAGTTTCAACCTCTCGTAGTTGGCCATGATGTACTTAATTTCCCCTCCGTACTCCTTCGTCTTCTCAAAGATTCCGCTTATGATTGCAGCCGCGACGCCAGATATCTGGTTAACGATCTCTGATGGCCATACATACTTAGCCCTGGAGTAGGTCCTTAAGACCCTGCCCTCCTTGCTGGCCACCACTATGTGTCTTATGTCGTCATGAATACTGAATACTTCATTGCAAATCTCGTCCCAGGCCTTTGACTGCGTCGTCAAGCACAGTCCCTTATAGCTATGGCGGTGAGGTACTTAAGCTTTAAGAACATGAGGGGGCGTTGCCGTGCCAGGCCTCGACTTAGGCAACCCCCGACTGCCGCCAGATACGCCAAACTGCTGCAGCAAAGGCTTATTTTTGAGGGCACGCCCTCCACTAGGTGCGGGGATTTGAGGTTGAGGTTAACTATTAGTTTGATAAAGGCCGACGTAGGGTCACTAGCTGGCCATCACGTAGTTCATGAAGAGCAGCTAAGAGTGGCCAGGGAGCTATTGGAGGACGCCAAACGCAGCGGCCTGTTAATAGACTATTTCGTGTTTAACTGCGGGGATGACCTTGAGCTACTAATGACGCATACTAAGGGTGTCAATAGTGCAGAGGTGCATGGCCTGGCGTGGAATGTATTTAAGGAGGTTACCTCAAAGGTCTCTAGGCCGCTAAGGCTCTATGCAGCCGGTCAGGACCTGCTCGTAGAGGCCTTCTCAGGGAACGTCAGGGGGATGGGGCCTGGCGTGGCTGAAATGGAAATCGAGGAGAGGCCGTCTGAGCCCATAGTTGTATTCGCCGCCGACAAGACCGAGCCCGGGGCTTGGAACTTGCCGCTGTTTAAGATATTCGCCGACGCCTTCAACACGGCCGGGTTGGTGATTGACCCCTCCCTGCACGGAGGCTTTACATTTAGAGTGCTCGACGTAATAGAGAATAAGTATGTGGACCTTCGTTGTCCTGCTGAGTCTTACGACTTGCTTGCGCTCATAGGCACCACTGGACGCTATGTAGTGGAGCGAGTATACAGAACGAGCGACGGCCTCCTTGCAGCAGTATCTAGCACGACTAGGCTCAACCTAATAGCTGGAAGGTACGTCGGTAAGGACGACCCAGTCCTAATAGTTAGGGCTCAGCACGGCCTGCCAGCCGTCGGAGAGGTGCTAGCCCCCTTCGCCACCCCCCACCTCGTGGCCGGATGGATGAGGGGGAGCCACTTTGGACCGCTGATGCCAGTCAGCTTAAGGGATGCTAAGTGCACGTTCTTCGACGGTCCTCCGAGAGTAGTTGCGCTTGGCTTTCAAGTTTCAGAGGGCAGGCTAATAGGGCCAGCCGACCTCTTCGACGACCCGGCATTCGACAGAGCGAGGGCCAAGGCTATTGAAATAGCAACGTACATGAGGACCATGGGCGAGTTCATGCCAGCTAGGCTGGGACCTGAAGAGCTCGAGTACACGACCCTACCATACATCTTGGAGAAGCTGAAGGACCGCTTTAAGCCAGCCGAGTAGCGGTCTATCCATCATTCCCCAAGCGCCTTAAGGGCACCCATGGCCAGATCCATCAATATTGCCTCACGGTCCTTAGCCTTAACGACTCCAGAGGACAGCAAGACGCCGCGGGCACCAAGCTTAAGGGCTGCGTAGACGTCATCTCCTTGAACGATCCCTGCTCCACATAGCGTCACCACTCTCGGGTTCACTGTCCTCACAAGCTCAACGGTCCTCAACACAACGTCGGGTTTCGCCTTGCTTACTGCTACCCCATGGCCTATAAGCTCAGGAGGCTCAACGGCAATTGCCCACGGGTCCATAGCTGCCACAGCAGCACTAGTCCCCGGGCTATTCGTGCACACAAGACTGAGTAGGCCTACCTGCTTAGCCCTGATTACAGCGGTCTCCACATCGGCTAGGAGGAGCCTACGTTCTGAATGGTTAATTAAAGTGCCCACAGCCCCCGCCTCCTTAACTGCCTCAGGAAGTACGTGTCCAGTCCAAGCCCCAGGCTCGATGGGGTCTATGTGTTGAGCGAAGACGGGTACATCGGCTTCTGAAGAGACCTTGGCTAGGTCAGTAAACTGAGGAGCCACTGCCATGCACACCCCCAGCCTCTTTGAGACCCTCTCAACCTCCTTGGCTAGCTCTAAAGCCCTAGCGCCACAGGCCTCGGAGTAGGCCTTGAAGTTGATGACAATTATGGGCAGCTCCACCTTAGCCAAGGTCGACTAAGCTATAGATAGGCTGGCTATTAAGCCTGTGGATAAGCTCTATAAGCTTAGCAGGCCGCCAATTGTGGCGTGGTTAAAGTCGAGCCCATTTGCGCAGCCTGTCTAATATATCGGGGGATCGAGGAGAGCGAGCTAGTCACTCAAGAGAAGACCGTCATAATGGAGGTCGTCAAGAGGTTAATAGAGCTACTTAGGGAGAAATTTACTGCCGAGGCCGTGCCAGCGAGGCTGGGGACTGAGAGAGACCGAATAGTGAAAGAGGTCACCGGAAGCCCCGACCCATACGAGAGGCTTAAGCGTTTAAGCAACGAGGTAGCCCTCAAACTGCTCCCCATAGCTAAGAAGAGGGTTTTAGAAAGTAGGAAGGGCGTAGAGACCTTTAGGACGGCGTGCCTTCTAGCGACGGTCGCTAATGCCTTCGAGTTTGGAGTCTTGGACTACGGCTTTAAAGTGGAAGAGTTCGAGAGGCTTCTTGAAGAAGCCAAACTAGCGATCGATGATACAGCAGAGGCGTACAATTACGTTAAACCAAGGAGTAATGTGCTTTACTTAGCAGATAACGCGGGAGAGCTGGGATTTGATTCGCTATTAATAGAGGTGCTCAAGAGCCATGGTGCTGAAGTAAGATTAGTGGTCAAGGGGTCGCCAATCTTAAACGATGCCCTTCTTGAGGATGTAAAATTCTTTAAGTTAGACGGGGTGGTTGACGAGGTCCTCACGACGCCCGGTGATGAGGTGGGGCTAGATCTTTCGGTAATAACTGGTGACTTGCGAAGAGCCTACCTAAGCGCCGACTTAGTAATAGCTAAAGGCATGGGACACTACGAGACCTTATCGGAAAGGGAGGCAGAGGTGCCTACGTTACACTTACTTAAGGCTAAGTGTAGGCCCGTGGCTGAGAGCTTAGGCGTCAAGGTAGGGTCATTAGTAGCAAAATTAAGGAGGTAGCGGGTAGGCAATAAACAATCGGGCCCGTAGCTCAGTAAGGACAGAGCACCGGCCTCCGGAGCCGGCGGTCCGGGGTTCAAGTCCCCGCGGGCCCGCCACCTCTTAATTGACCTAGGATCGTTAGCTCCTCTCACGCTTTAGCATCATGAGTGCCACATAGTCTAGCTTAGCATCGCAGCCTCAAATAGTCCATTGCAACGGCAATATTAACTAAGTATTTGCAATAAGCTTAACCAAGAGTATTAATGACTCGTCGCTCGCGCCCGCGCGGACTCTCAGTCAGAGAGCGAGAGGGCGTACATCCTCAGGGATGGGAGGATGGTAGAGGAGGCTTCTGGCAAGGTTGCAGTGGAAAAGTACCCGATGATATGACGCTACTCGTTGGCTGACTTTAGCCACTTACCATCAACGCTTCTCCGCCCACGCAGCCGACGCAATCGATGCCTTCCCTGTAACTCTCGTTCAGAGAGCTAGTTTTAAAAGTCGGCGTAAGCCGATACGCCTTCGGTGATGGTATGAGTAGGAAGATGGCACTGATGGCGGCAATGATGGTTATAGCCATAGTCATCGGTTATCCTATGATGGTATATGCCTGTAATATTGGTGGCAACGGAGTAGTTACAATGGCATATACGACTCAGACGGTGTGGACTCCATTCAAAGCGCGCGGTGGCACATGGAGGGGTGTCTTCAAAGGACCATTAATGTGGAGTATCGAGGTGAGTACGGAGTACAACTCTACTGTGACGAGTATAGTAGAGTCTAACCCAGAGACTTCCCAGCTACTGAGTCAAGGATATGACGTCGTATGGATTAAGCCGATTATAAAAGCCTACGTAAGTGGCAATGGTGATGTTGTATTGAGGGCTGCGCGAGCGGCGGTAGCGCTGACGAATAGCACAGCCATATACGTATATTTAGTAGACGTAGAGAGCGGGGCCGTGACCCTACTGGCGTATCTTCGAGCGCCTAGCAATGTTTTAGGTTTTAAATGCCTCCGTGGCTAACCTGGCTAAGCTTTCACTCCGTCCCCCTAGTCTTTTATCTCTTCACTCCGACTTTGCTATCGGGAGGCTAGCCAGGGTGTAACGATGCTCTCTAGTAGAGCTGGCTTGGCTTTTCTCGCGATGGGCTTTATGCTAATGGCTCTCGCGCCTCCACTCTTAGTCTACTTCACCTACCCTGAAACTTGGGAGTGTGAGGCTGGCCTAGAGAAAGTGTTGGTAGACGTACCCGTCAAACCACCTTCCTTTCTTATAGGATCCATGGGGTACACACTGTACCGCGGTAGGGACTTCGTGGATAAGCTCGCAGTGAGGGATGTAAACCATACAATTACTGCCTACAGGCCCGATAGGGGGGAAACGGTAATTTTGGTGCTGCTACCGTACTACTTGGAAAGGTCTACCGGTAAGATTGTGCTTGGAGAGCACTTGAGACGGCCCATACTGCTTGGTAATGCGACCCTGATGGTTGAGGTATTTGAAACTCACAAGGGCAGAGTTTGCATCATCGCGGAGGTGAGGCTTGACGGCGAGGTATATACGGTCTTAAGGCGTCTTAGGTGGTAGCTCTTGGACGTCTACCAAGCGGCCCTCGTAGTTTCAAATATCTTATGCTCAGGCCTATTCCTTTATATCTCATTGGTATTTCTGAGGGTGTACCTTAGGGTCAGAGTGGAGTACTTAGCCCTTTTCTCTGCATCATTTGCATCATTGATGGTGAGCCAAGTAGCTTCGGCGCTTTCAAATATGGTAATAGAGCCCAAGTTATCGCTGACGTTATTCACCCTTTCATCTTCTCTAGCTTCAGGCGGTTTCCTCATAATGCTCTTCTCCATATTGAGCTCCGGTAAAGAGGAGGCCTTCGCGCTGCTACCATCACTGCCAATTCTAGTCTCCTTACCGGACGTTTCAGCGTTTCTACTATCCCTAATTGTGGCCGCCCTCACCCATGGAGGGCATCTGAGGGGGTACTTAGTAGTGCTATCGCTAACACACCTCGCCAGGGGTTTGAGCAGTCTATTAATGCCGATGGGTGTAGGTGTGCACTTACTCTTGATATCAGAGGCCTCTAAGACGCTGGCAACGTTGCTTTTTGCGATATACCACCTGGGTAAGGTCATCAGATTATGAGGAGGCGCGACCGAGTGGAGCTAATATTGGAAATGCTAGAGGCTCTGCATCGCGAAGGGGGGATAGGCCCGACTAAGCTGTCGCTTAAGGTGAACTTATCTTATGATAGGGTGAAGAGGGTCCTAGACGAGCTCGCGGAGAGGGGACTGGTGGAAGTGAAGCCAGCTAATGATCGCAGAGGAGCCGTGGTGGCGACTCTCACACTGAAGGGCCTAGAGCTCTTGTTGGAGCTGAGGAAGGTTAAGTCGTTATTGAAGGACTACGGCCTCCTTTAGCTTCAGGGCTACCTTGTCAAGGAGGGAATGTATCGGTGATTATGACGTCCTATAGCCCGGCGTGTCGTGAGGTAGGCAAAGCCAAGAGAGTTATTTAGGAGGGTTAATGTAGAGGGGCGTGCCTAGAGCCTGCCATTTGAAGTAAGCATGATAGACAACATATGTAACTGGCGTTGAGGCAGCAGTAAATGGTATTACTGCAATCAAGTGCATTACGCGATAATCATGTTAGGACTTTCTTTAGGCTCAGGCGCGGTTCAGACCTCTCGCGATTCAAAACTCAAAGTTGTCCATAAAGTTGTGTGGCTAATGGATAATAGACGTGATGCGTTCAACGCTGCCGCTTAAAAGTTCTGGAGTGCCTATTGTACAATGAATGCTGGTCAACGTACTTCGCTAAGATATAATATAAAGTGATATGAGCGGCTTTCGTGACGTCTAGCGACCTCTAGATTATGTTGATTACTGTACTTCATGGTTTTAACACTATACGTTCTGGGCGCGTCAGGGCCGCTCTGTCTTTTAGGGCTCGAAGCTATTACGACCATCCTTACTTGAGGTGCGATAAAGGACGCCATATGGCGAGTAATAGGGATTAGGCATGGCGACTTATGAGGGCAGCAAGGTTATGAACGAGTGACTCAACGGGATGCCTTCATTTCAAGATGAGTGAGGTGCTGCTAGTCCCCCTCTTGCAGCTTGCTGCTGATGCTAATACCGGCCACCCCCATGAACATCAAAAGTTCTAGGCAATCATGATGAAATAGCTGGATGGACTTAAGTCCTCTCCGTAGCCCACAGTACCTGCTGACGTTCTTAAAAGCTAACGCTTCTGAGCCCTAACTCTCATATCCTTTCCAAAGAACAAATGAGACGCGGCCACTGCATGCTTTGCGCTCTCCAGGTATTCCACATACAACATTAAAAAGCTGGGCCAAATGCGCCACTTGCCAAGAGAAACGTCAAAGCCACTCATAGTGTAATTAAAGACCTTTGAAGTTTCACATATAAGACCTTAAGGCCTTTCCCCCTTACCCCTCAATTTTTGACGAGACCGTCGTCCCTAAAGACCTTTTCCAGGTTACATTAAATTGTGAACATATGTGGGAAAGTTGAGTGTGCGAACTCTTCTTTTAGCATACGGTCTGGGTCAAGGTAGTCATGGCTGGCAGCATTGCGAAGGATTTCATGTCGCTCATTTACTTCATGAGCTCAGTATAGGCATGTTGTTTAAGTGAGCGATTGGGCACTTCGGCCCTCAACCCACCACTAACCTAGAGGCGGCTTAGGCCATCTAAGCTCAATGGCCCTCTCTGGATCCAGGAGGAGGCCAGCTATAGAGCCCATTTCATTAACTCTTCTAAGCTCTTAAAAACGAGGCTTTGATTTGGCGAGGAGACTTCGATGTACTCTATCGGCAACGAGGACATGACTTTTTCTGGTGTAAGTGAGCCGAAGGCGCGGCTCCACTCTACTTTGTCGCCCCCAGGCCCTTCTGCCCTAATAAAGCTGTCTACGATGAGTGCATAACGCGACCCCCTAAAGACTATCCTTATCTTGGCCGATGCCTCTTTTGCGCGCCTAACGATACTAGCCACTTCCCTCTGCGTTATTAACCCTCAGCCACCTCCTTGAGCAACTGATCCCAGCTAAGAACGCTCTCCCTCCTCTGAAACATATCCCTGAGCCTAAAAACGCCCTCCATAACTTCCCTCCTGCCTACTATTACAACATATCTAATCCCTTTGTTGCTTGCGTACTTCAGCTGGCGATCTAGCTTCCTAGCCATTAAGTCGACCTCACATGGGATGCCCTTAGCCCTTAGTTTCATCGCTATCCTCACTCCATCCTCCCTCACGTCATCACTGACTGTGGCCACAAACACCTTAGTCTTTGTCTTTTTGTCTGGCAGCTTCCCAGCCCTCTTCAATACCTCGACTAGCCTATCTAAGCCGAGCGAGATGCCGGTGGCCGGGGTAGGGGGGCCTCCCAAAAGCTCTATTAAGTTATCATAGCGACCGCCCCCAGCCACACTCCCAATCTTGCCCTCCTCGCCCTTCACGTTGAACTCAAAAATGAGTCCTGTATAGTAGTCCAGCCCCCTAGCTAGGCTTAAGTCGAGTAGCAGGAGGTCCGAGTAGCCGTATGTCTTAGACAGCCTGGCTACCTCCCTCAATTCCTCCACCCCCTTAGACCCTACTTCATCCTCTCTAACCATGGCCTCAGCCTCCCCCAGGACCTTTTCTATTGGCCCTCTAAGGGAAATTGCCTCCAAGAGGCCCTCTGCCACCTCACTCAATCCCTTGAGGCGCAGCTCTTCCCTGACCCCCTCGATTCCCACTTTGTCCAGCTTATCGATGGCCCTAAATGCATGGAGCGTCTTTGACGGCGGGACTCCGTACCTCCTGGCCAATGCATCTAATACCTTCCTACTGTTTATCCTGATCACAAAGTCAGCCAGCCCAAGCGCCTTTAGGCAATCTACAGCCACAGCTAACACCTCGGCGTCTGCCTGGACTGACTCCACCCCAACTATGTCGGCATCAGCCTGCCAAAACTCCCTAAGCCTCCCGCTTTGGGGCTCTTCATGGCGCCAGGCCTTAGAGATGAAATAGCGTTTAAATGGCTTGGGCAAGGTGGGGTTGGAGGCCACCATCCTCGCTAGGCCCACTGTCAGGTCGAACCTAAGCCCAAGCTCCCCTCCCTCTATCCTAAACACTTGACGCTCGACCTCCTCGCCACACTTAGCAGTCAGGACGCTCCAGAGCTCTATGGCTGGGGTCTGTGCCTCGTCGAAGCCGTAGGACTCAAACACCCTCTTAACTGTGCTAATTACGTAGTCGTACTTAATGGCCTCCTCCGGTAAGAGGTCCTTAGTGCCCCTCGGTCTGCGGGGATCCAAGAGCCCCACCTCAAAGTGTCACTAAACTTACTGCGTAATAGCAAACCTCCCCCTGAGTGTTGACTATTGCCAACACAGGCTCCTTACGAAGAGACCTCGCGGTCTTCACCATTTCGTAGAGTTCGTTTAAGTTGAGCGGCTCTCCTTCGGGCACTCCATAGACTAGGAACTTAGCCCCCTCCTCGCCTACCTTGGCCCCCCTTCGATAGACCCTAAATTCAACTCTATCACTAAATCCCTCCTTAACGATGTATCCCCTCCGCCTTAGGTCTGAGTATATCAAGTACTCCAGCCAAAGCTTAGGCCTCTTTTCAGATAGCCTCTTAACGAGCTCCTCAAAGCTTAGTTCACGGCCGCCCTCATCGAAGACCCTGGCCTTCCCCCTCTCGAGGAGGTAGAGGGCCTCGACTCCCGTTAGCCTAAGCTTGTCAGCCACATACTCGCCGAAATATGAGGAGGAGTGAAGCTTTTGAGCCTCACTCGCGTCCTCAACAAAGAGTCCTGCCTCACTTAAGATGAGCTTTAGGGGCGCGCCTTCTTCGCTACTCATAATCACCTATGTAACGCGCTAAGCCATTTAAACTCAACTTAGCATGGGCCCTCGCGTTAAGAGCGAAGTGACTTAATGAGGTTAGTGTTCAATGGGGGCACGGCAGGCCCTTTCAGATTAAGCTATGTCCGGGAGCGAGGAGAGCTGTCTTAAGACGTAGCTCCTTATCTCCTTAGGCTTGGGCAGGTCCCTTACTAACTTACCACCTATGAGGAGGGGCTTCAGCAAAGGCTCCATCGGCTTGCCGCACTTGGGACAGCTGGGCTGGGGCTTATCCCATGGTAGTAGCGCCCCCTCCATGCAGCTGAAACATCGGTACACCTGCTTCCTCCCCGGCATCTTGCCCCTCTTAGACACCGGCTTTCCCTCAACTTCGACTATGTCGAAGGCTAGGTCGATGGAGGGGGGGAACATTATCGAGGTCCCAACTCCAAAGACGTCAACGACGTCCCTTAGCCTAGCGATCGAGTACTCATCGAGCCCCGCGCTGAGGACGATCTTTACGTGTCGATATCCGTGCAAGTCCAAGGTCCACCTGGCTTCCTCGACGATCCTCCTAATGTCCCCCCTCCTCGACTTAGGGGTGTCGAATCTGACGCCAAATAGCCTATCCCCTAACGCTTGTGCCGCCAGTAGGGCTTCGACCCTCTCATCGAACCAGGTGTCGCAGAGAGCTATTCTGGGGACCTCCGGCGGCATAACTTCGTCGAAGGCCTTCCAGGCCTCGACCTGATCGCCCATAATGATTATCAGCTCGTGGGGGATAGTTCCGACGGGCTCTTCGCCTATTAGCTTCGCCCCCGACACGCCAGCCACAGCATCGCACCCGCCTATGAAGGCGGCTCTGTCAGCCATGGGCGCTATCGTTGGGTGTACTGCTCTAACGCCAAATGAGACTACCACCTTATCTCCAGCGGCCTTCTTGCACCTAGCTGCCCTAGTTGCTATGCTTGAGCTATGTCTCAGTATGCCTAAGATCGGGGTCTCGTAGATGCCAAACTCAGCATAGGCCCCCTCGACTCTGAGAACCGGCTCGTAAAGCCTAAACACTGTCCCTTCGTCCATGGAGTACACGTCTACATTAAGTCCCTCAAGTAGCCTAGCTACCTCCTCGACGCCAGCCAACACGGCCCATCCATAGCCCTCGGGAAAGCTATATGCATGAACGTCCATGCTAACTCTGACGCTAGCCCTCCCCTTCTTAATTATGATGTCTCTAGTCCTGAGGTAGTAGACGTCTGTCGTAAGCCCCTTCTTAATTTCGTCATCTGAGGCTGTGAAAAATAGCGTACCCACTGGCGCTCCCTCGAAAAATAAGTATTACGTCCTTAGTACATCACTAGTATCATGAAGGCTACTACGAGGGCATATATGGCTATGGCCTCAATGAATACTATGTACAGTAGCGTTCTACCGAAGATCTCTGGCCTCTCTGCAACAGCGCCTACGGCTGCTGAGGCCGCATGAGCCATTCCTGTGGCAGTGCCGAAACCAGCAACCGCGATGGCAATGCCAGCCCCAAAGAATGCTATAGCCCTGGCCATCATGTCTAGCTCGCCAGCCCCGTGTTGCTCAGCAGCTAACACTCCAGGCGCTACAATTAAGGCAGTGCACAAAACCAGTAAAGCCCCAATGATAAGGTGCCCGCTCTTCATGGCCCGTCTATGCTCCCCCTCTTAAAGGAAGGGCTTTTAAAGCTTTTGCTGGGTTGTTGGTAAGTAATAATATTAACGATACGAAACTAAGAGCTCAGCAATGGTCTCGCTAGGAAGGCGCTCATGCTTGCCCACGATTATTGCTATTAAGTTTTTGAGCTCTAAGTATGCTAGGTTTAAGAAGGCGTAGATGAAGCCCATATGGAAGGGGTTCTGCATAAATACCTTGCGGTACTCATCAACCATGTATCGCTGGGCCTCTCTTTCCATAGTGGCAGGATCGCGTCCTGCCTTTAATAGAAGCCCTCCATAATGTACCTGAGAGGCCAGTGCTTGAATCAACGCATCAATGGTGGGTGAGGCCAGTAACTTAATTAGGTCGTCGCTCTCGACTCTATAAAAGAAAGGAATCATTATGTACTCTTTATAATCTTCTAGGCCCACTTTAAGTAGGTAGCTCCTAACTAAGAGGACTACGTTCTTCAGATCGATCTCTGTGCCAAATAACTTGGTGATCCACTCTCTATCAAGCTCAGGCAGTTTTTCGATGCCCATAGACATCGACATATATGCGTGCTTGTCAATGGCAGCCTCTAAGGGGAGGGTGCTTCCGTATTCCTTAACCTTCTCTGAGGCCATTAAGAGCTTCTTTTGAAGCTCTTCATCTTCTATTAAGAGAATGGCCCTAATTAGATCTTTAGCTCCCAAGAGCTCCGCGAGTTTAACTTGCGTAAATCTGCCTGCAGGAATTACAAACTTGAGCGCCTCGGAGGCTGGGATGTTTAAGGCCTTAGCCTTCAGTACTGTCTTTAAGGACTCGAGCTCGAATTTCAGAATTATACTGTCCAGGAAGAAGGCCGTGGGCCCCCTTATCATCAACTTCACTTCATTAAGTAATTTTAAGTAGGCCTCCCTAAGCCTCCGCTCCACTACCTCTATTCCCTCTTCCTCGATGCCTTTAAGGTAGCGTCCATAAATGGGGGACTTTGATACAACGAGTAGGGCATCCTTAAGTGAGGAGGCCTTAAGCAGACTCTCGTAGTCAGTCGACGTTAGCAAAAATGCCTTTCTCGCCCTAAGCCTAGCCACTGCGTAAGCATAAGTCTCTAGCCTTTTAGCGAGCTTCATCTCGGCCTTGCCTCTCTTTGGGCTCATGTTCTAATCACTGCGCACTATTCTTGCGGAAACTTTTATAACCTTACCGCATCTGACGTCAAACATAAAGATGAAACGTGGGCTAGTTATGGATAGAGCCCCTTCGAAAACTGAAAGGGGCGAGTACTTTAAGAGGGGAAGGAAGGGCCTAATAGCTGGTCTTATATTACCTGCCCTAGTCCTCCTGGGCCTGACGCTGGGCCTAGAGGCAGGAAGGAGGTTCGGCTGCGCGCAGGCCTTTATACTTATGTTAGCTGGAAGTCTCTTCGGAATGCTAGTTGGAACCCTCATCTTGATTAAAGTATTAGAATTCTTGTACCCTTCATCCTATAAATGCCTACTTAGTCAAGGTCCACAATGGTCCTCAATAAGGTTTAAAAGGGATTCTCCTTAGGAGGGGGTCTTAGGGAGATGAGGAGTAGGGCAACATACCTCATTCGGTTCGGGGTGCTTGAGGAGCACGTAGATGACGTCATCAGGACACTATGTCGAAGTCCCCTTCTTCAGTTCACTGATTTTACATTGAGGAAAGAGTATGGAGACCTAATAGAGCCCTGCGCCCCTAGTGAAAAGCTATACACATACCCCAGCCTCATTTCGAGGATCAACTCCGTGATCCAAAGCCTCCGCATACCAGCGCCGAAGGATGTCAGACCGGCCCCTCCGGAGGGCAAGCTAGGTGATGAGGTCGTTAGTGAGGCTGAACGCCTTTGTGCGAAGTTAGAAAACTTAAGGGCGTCCATAATATCTAAGGAGGAGGAAATAAAGAAAATTAAGGCCGAAATAAAGGAAATCGAGGCGATGATGGAGGAGCTCGAAAAGCTTAGGGAAATGAGGAGAGTAGGTATTAGGAGGAGGATAGCAGAGCTCAGGACAAAGCTTGGCGCGAACCCCGAGGGTAGGCTCGAGGGACTAAGAAGTAAACTAAGCATGCTTGAAAATGAAAAGAAGAGTCTTGAGCATGAACTTAAAGAGCTCGCTAAGACCCAGGGGCCCAGTCTATATGCCTATAGAGAGATGTTACAAATAGACCTGGTATTTGAAGAGGTAAAGTCCATAGGAGGTAAGGCTGGGAGGCTGAGGGTCTTTGAGGCCTGGGTTCCGAGAGATAAGATCCCTATGGTGGAGAAGGTGCTGAGCGATGTGACTGGTGGTTGCTATCTCTTCGACGTAGCTAAATTAGAGGTATATGAGGAGGCTGAGGCGCCTACCCATATAGATCCGCCTAACTATTTGAGGTCTTGGCAGGCCCTCGTCGATGGCTTCGGCGTCCCTACAAACTACGAGATAAACCCGTCGTTCTTAATGCTTATAACCTTTCCAGTGATCTTTGGCTTCATGTTTGGAGATGTAGGTCATGGCCTAATACTCTTAGTTGGAGGCCTCTACTTCATGTACCTGAAGCGTAAGGGAGTTAAGGTCATGGAGCTTTTTGAGCCAGTTGTCCGTGGGGCCGACCTACTGCTTTACTGCGCCATCTCATCTACACTTGTGGGCTTCCTATTCTATGGCACGTTATTCGGTAGTAAGGCTTGGTACAAGCTGCTATTTGGGCTAAAGGAGCCTCCGATCCCATTGGCATCACTGCATGAGCCAATTCCACTATTAAAGCTATCCATATTCATCGGGATATTCCACATAGCTATGGGCCTCATCCTCGGCATAGTTAATAGAGTTAAGAATGGTGAAATTAAGGAGGCACTGACTGGCCCCTTCACTTGGCTAATCTTTTACCTCACGGCCGGCTCGCTCTTCGCCTATTACTGCTTTGTTGTCGGCAGGGCGTCGCGCTTCATAGTTGACATGTTCACGTTCGATGTCTCGAAGCTGCCGCTGCCATTCCCTCCGCTCTTACTGATAATAGGTCTCTTTGTGCTCATGTTAGTGGTTAGAGTCAAGTTCGAGGAGCCTGCCGAGGGACTAGGCTCCGCCTTAGAGTCCTTTGTAGCCTCCCTCTCTAACACTATATCTTACGGCAGAATTTTTGCATTTTTCCTAGTACACCACTCTGTTAGTGAAATAGGGCTGATTGGAGGGATTGAGGAGGCGATAACACCAATGGGCCTACTCTCCTTCGTCATGGCTACCTTCCTCGTCGTATCAATAGAGCTGCTAGCCACGTTTATGCAAACATTAAGGCTCCATTGGGTTGAGTGGTTCTTAAAGTTCTATGAGGGGGCTGGCACGCCCTTCAGACCTACGATGTTCATTAGACACTTCACTAAGGCCTAAGGCGCTGCCCCTCTCCCTTCTTTTAAAATCCCCCGGGAGGGATTTGAACCCTCGACCACTCGGTGTCAGCGCCCAGCTGTGTGGGGTTCATGGGGCGCTTAAGCGCTCTCCCCCACTGAGAACCTACAGCCGAGCGCTCTACCTCTGAGCTACCGGGGGCCCAGGAGGTTACTGTTCTCAGACGACTTAAACTTTTACCCTCAAAAAAAGTGATGGAGGCTAGGGAGGTTCTTCCTCTTCTAGGCCTAAGCTTCTTAGGGCTTCCCTTTCAATAGATGCCTCGTTTAGTACATCGGGGGCCACATAGATGGGCGCCTTGGCCCTTAATGCGAGCGCTATTGCGTCGCTTGCCCGGCTTTCTAAGACCCTTTCTCCCTTCATTGTCTCAATAGTAATCCGCGCCTTAAACCTATCCTCTGTTAGGGCGTAAATGGCGGCTTCTTTTAAAGTAGCGCCAGTCTCTCTCATCAACTTTATCACTAGGTCGTGGATTCCTATTCCCTCAGCACCACCGCTTAAAGCCTCTCTAATCGACGATCCCTGGAGCGGGTCTACGAGGACGGGCATTAGCCTCCCTCCCGGTTCCTCTAAGAGGACCGCTGAAGCTAGCCCATAGGGAGTATTAGCCATCACTACGTCTAAGACCTTTACTTCAATAAGGTCCTTCATCCAAAACGCTCCTTAGTGTCTCAGCTGAGAAGCTGCCAAGGCGCTCAGGTAAAAACCTTCCTATTATAGCGCTGCGGATGTAGGCCTGGTGGTCTGTAGGAACGGCTTCGTAGTGAGAAGCTTAATGCTTAGACCTCGTCTTAAGCCACCTCGCTACCTTCCGAAGGAAGGGGTTGTGGCTGGCGTCAATTATTGGTACTTCGATTCCATCCACCTTTAAGAACTCTCTATATGTGGGCATGAGGGAGAATAGCACTAGGGACCAAATCACCCTTCCGTCTAAGTACTCCTTAACTAAGCTCTCCGTCGTCAGGGGGAGGGGGAAGTAGCAGAAGAGGACCCCTTCGGTCCAGTTTGGAAGAATGAGGTGGCCAGCCTTGAGGTATGCGCTTAAAAGCTTAGCCAGGCTTTCAGTCGACGGGTACTCAACGACCTCTTTAATAACGACTTCGCGACAGGGCTCGTATCTAACCTTAATTACCAAGCCTTCACCGAACTTATGTCTTAGGTATGATGGGCTTTAATAAGCTTTTAGTGAAAAGTTTAAGAAGCTCTCGTGCAGCCTTACGCAAGGCCCCGGTAGTATAGCCCGGTCTAGTATATCGGCCTGTCGAGCCGGTGACCCGGGTTCAAATCCCGGCCGGGGCGTCCAATCCTGTGCGAGACAGTGTTACTAAATGTGGGCCCCTGAATCTAGGCCTCATCCGTGAACTACTAGAGCGCCCCAGCGCTCGAGGCCGGGCAGGTAATATCGTACATTAATCAAATTCGCGTAAAGACTCAGCGAGGAAAAAGGAGGCTTTAATGGAGGCGTTGCAAAGCTTCTTAGCCCGCCAGCTTAAACTTAATTGAGGTGCATTACAAGGGGGCTTTGAGCCTCTTAGAGGAAGATAGCCAGTGTCTTTAAAAGTTCTCCAATAGGCATAAGGCAGGAAACCTGAGATGAGTGACCCTTTCGGCCTATTCGAGGAGGCGTGCATTAAGGCCTTATCTTCAGCCTTGAGCACCCTCGGTCTCCAAATAACTGAAATAGTGCTTGAGCCCCCTCCCGATAGCAGGTTCGGGGACCTGGCCTATCCATGTTTTGAGTTGGCTAAGAAGGTTGGTGAGGAGCCATTTAAAGTAGCCAGCCTCCTCAGGGAGAAAGTTGAGAAGGCGCGCTGGCCTATAATAGAGGACATTGACGCAGCTCAGCCCGGCTACCTAAACTTCAGAGCTAATAGCAGCGAGCTAGCCAATGAGTTGTTTAAGTCCGTTAATGAGGCGCCCCAGCTCTATGGCCTAATACCAACTAGTGAAAGGCTTAAGGTGATAGTTGAGCACACTAGCGGCAACCCTGTCCACCCCCTAACTGTCGGCACTGGGCGTAATGCCTTCCTGGGCGACGCCATTTCTAGGCTACTGAGAGCAAGAGGACACTTGGTAGAGAGACACTTTTACATAGATGACGTCGGCTTTCAGGTAGCGCTGGCGGCCTATGCTTACGGCCTAATTAAGGATAAAGTCAAGGTGAGGGGGAAGCCAGACCACTTCATAGGCTTGCTTTATTCGTTTGCCTACAACTTAATGGAGCTCCAGAGAATAAAGGAGGAAGTTGATGAGGGCGTGGGCGATAGGTCCAAGCTAGACGAGGTCGTTGCCATACTTCAAGAGCTAAGAGAGCGCGATGAAGAGCTCTTTGAAGTCCTCTTAAATGCCGTTAAGGGGAAGGACCTTAGGAGCGAGGCGCTGAAGCTCAATCAAGCCTATGAGCGCGGAGACCCTTCAGCTGTTAGGCTAGTGAGAGAGCTCTGCGAGCTCGTGTTAAAGGGATTCAAAGAGACGCTGTCAAGGGTCTATGTTGAGTTTGACTCGTGGGACTGGGAAAGTGAGATAACAGTCTGGAGCGGAGGGGTCGACAGAGTAATTGAGGGGCTTAGGTCCACGCCCTTTACTTCAATTAAGGATGGAGTATTGGTGTTCAATGCTGAAGAGGTGGCTAGTAAGCTAGGGCTTAAGCAGAGGCTTGGGGTAAGGGGACATCACACAATACCAAGCCTCACCCTAACGAGGGCTGATGGCACGACCCTTTATGTGACCAGGGACATAGCCTATGCTCTATGGAAGCTCAACCAGGCAGACTTGGTCATAAACGTCATAGGCTCGGAGCAGAGTCTTGCTCAAACTCAACTTAAACTCGCTCTCTACGTCCTAGGCAGGGAGGCAGATGTGAATAGGTACGTCCACTATGCCTATGAGCTGGTCAGACTGCCTGGGCAAAGAATGTCCGCTAGACGTGGGCACTACGTGAGCTTAGACCTCTTAATAGATGAGGCGGTGGCCAGGTTGCGCTTAGAGGTTGAGAGGAGGTGGCCCAGCCTCCCTCCAAGGGCCAAGGAGGAGGTGGCTGAGAAGCTAGGCGTCGGAGCCGTTAGGTTCGCGCTCCTCAGCGTATCAGCTTCAAGGCCGATAACGTTTTCTTGGGATCAGGTGATAAATTTTGAGCGCAATAGCTTTCCCTTCATAAACTATACTTACGTGAGGGCCCTGGGCATATTGCGCAAGGGAGGGCACCGACCTGGGCCTGTTGATTCGTCGAAGCTAAGGGAGGGCCTTGAGCGCGAGCTAGTGGTTAAGTTAAGTCTATTCCCAAGGACCGTAAAGCGAGCAGCCGATGAGTTAAAGCCAGAGCTCCTTGCCACTTACCTAAATGAGCTCGGCCTCCTCTTCAATAGTTACTACGAAAAAGTAGATGTAACCCACGTTAAGGATGAGGAGGTTAAAAGGGCGAGGATGGAACTAGTTTATGCCGTTAAAGTCGTGATAGAGAATGGCCTCTCCCTTCTCGGAATAGAGCCGGCGGAATTTATGTAGGGACCTCCGGCACCGACGTAGATCTCTCCTCAGCCATTATTTACACGCTTCACAGTTGCTTAGTGTGCATCGCGTCTGTGTACCCCGTTAATAGCTTGCCCTCTACTAGAGTCACAACGGGAACCTCCCTTCCTATTCTATTGCGTAAGAGGTTCGTCAACTCCTTGATCTCCTCCTTGCCCCCCACTACCGAAAACACCCCCACCAGTTCAGAGCCGCTTTTCAAGACTAAGTTAATTGCCGCTCCTAATGGCGGTAAGTGCATTGTCATCGTTGTAATTAGCACCTTCGATTTATTAGGTACGCTCTTGCGCGGTATCGCGATCACATCTAGCACCCCCGAGGATGCCTCGTAGCTCTCAACTATCACACTATTGGAGTAGAGGATGCGGGATGGTATGCAGAGCCTTGCCTTAAGGTATATTGAGGCGACCGCCGCCAGCGCAGCAGAATAGGGGTCAGGGGTTGATAGTACTACCTCGGCCTTAGACCTCCCGAACTCCTCCACAAGCTTTAGTGCGGACAGCTCCAATATGCCTGGATTGCTAAGGAGGAGCCAGGGCTCCTTACTCTCTAAAATAACCTCTGATATAGCCTCCTCCACCAGCTTCTGCTCTTCGATCCTTGCAAGTATTTTCTGAGCGGTGTCTCTTTCAGGGGTGGCTCTCAACGTAACATATCTCCATAGGACTTGAGAGGGTACGCCTATGCGCCTTTCTAGCTCTTTAAACGAGTAGAAGAATTTGAGGAGCCTAAGTAAGTTAAAGGCAGTCAGCTTAATGTTCTTCGACTCTTCCTCGTCACAGGCTTTATCTTCAGACAATCCTTACTCTCTGCCCCTAGGGGGGCTTCGTGCCTCCATCTACTGCACTAAGACTTAAGCTCTGCTGCTATCGACGACGGGCCATAGGAAAATTCCGAATGTAGCGTTCCCGAAGAGTATACCTCAGGGGAGGGCTCTCATTAGCTTTATCATTACATCAGTTTACACAAGCCTATAAGCTGTGTCCGAAGTTATCAACAACTAAAAGCTGAGGGGGGGCTGAAGTGAAGAAGAAGCCGAAGTAATAGGTCATAATTTTACCTTTACCCCCTCTACCACCTCATTTTTGTTAAGTAGGGTGCCTCTGATTCATCGTGCTTCCACACGCTTCAATAAGCTGGTGGTTACGTGAGGGACGGCAACGTGATCAGAGCAGGTTTCTTCATCGAAGGGGGCCTCAATAAAGTACATCACTGAGTGATTAGTGGCGGGCCCGCTGGTATTTACACTTAATTAGGTGCGAGTCCGAAGGGATATAGAAAGTTAAACTATATTTATCTCATAAATCTTCCATCTTCCTTTTCCTTCAACCTTTACTAATCTAACTCAACCATTCTCTTTATAAATTTCTATCAACTAACATTAAACACTCTCACGTTACCCCTAGTTTTAGCTCTATCAACCTTCAGATAGCCAGGTTCAATTAACTCATTAACATAATTATTGAAAGTTCTATCGGACTTTGGTTTTAATCCCTGTCCCTCAGCTTCTTTTTTATAGACCTCATAAAATTCGCTTGAAGTAATCTCAGGGTTCTTCTTCACAATTTCATAAATTAACTTATGATTATCTCCGAGCTTTTCTAAGAGATACTTTCTTTTAACATCCTTAACCTCTTCATATCCCTTCTTTACATCTTCCAAAATAATCTTCGCTCTATTCGCCTTCTCTGCAACATATGCTGAGTTTCTCAAGGTTTGAATCGCAATCCTAGCATCTCCGCAAGCTAAGTCTGCTATTTTCTCTAAAACTTCTTTTGAATAAGTATTCGGATATAGAGCCTTACAATCAACTATCCTATGCTTAAGAATAATCATTAGCTCTTCATTTGAGTATGGAGGAAAGTTTATCGAGTTGAAGCTTAGCCTTGAATTGATTCTTGGATCTAGATTTAGCAAGTATTTTCTTGTGTTCGATATGCATACTAATCCGGCTTTTCCTAATTCCTTGAGCAAATAGAGAACATCGTTGAGCTCCTTGCTATCGAGCTTATCTATTTCATCTAAAGCAATAACACATGCCTTACTTCCAATCTTTTTCTTTAACCCACTAAGCTTGACTGAATGGCCTGCCTCAACAATTGGTAGTTGAGCTTGCCTAAGAAGTTCATCCAAAACCTGATTCAAAGTCCTATTCTCCCAACAGTTGACGTAAAATGCAAAAGCATCCGTGTTTTCGCTAAGTTGTCGAAGAACGTATTTAACCAAAGCAGTCTTACCAGTTCCAGGCTTTCCATGACATAAGCAATCGAAGGGCTTTCTTCCCTTTTCAACAGGAGAAAGGCAAAAAGCCAACTCCTTCTTTTGAGCTTCTCTGCAAGGAATGCTTTCGGGAATATAGTCTTCCTCTAAAACATCTTTGTCGGCAATGATTCCATTGGGCATATTGAATTTTTCTTAGCGCATAGGATAAATAGCTTGCTCATAGATTGCAGGTTTTTCCTTTATAGATTTAAACCTCCTTGAATTTTCTCTCCAATCCTAGCTCTTTAATTAACTCATAATTGCTTCTATAAAGGATG
>JAWAOK010000019.1:12229-21657 GCA_038894875.1 Candidatus Nezhaarchaeales archaeon | reverse complement strand
CCCCCTCAGCGCCGCCCTCATCAGCTCCCCGTACTCCTCCATGGAGCACTCGCTCGGGACGTAGACTAGCTCCAGCGGGAGCCCGAGGAGGAGCGCCTGCCTCTCCACGAGCCCCCTCCTCACCCCGTGCATCGACACCCTGTCGTACTCCCTCGCTACCGTCGTCAGCAGCCCGACGCACTCCACGGAGCTGCGCCGCGAGGCTTCGTATAGCGAGAGGGCCGAGTCCTTCCCCCCGCTCCACGATACGATCGCCCTGCGAGCCACGCGAGGGGTGCGGGGGGCCTGGCCTATGAGGCTTTCAGGCAACGCTTATTAGCCCGCCCGGCCTATCAGCCGTGCGCAAGGCCTCAGAGGTGGGCCCGTGGCTACCTGCATCCTCGACGTCCAGGACCTGAGCGTGGAGGTGGCGGGCAGGAGGGTCCTCAATAACGTGAGCCTGCAGATACCCGAGGGGGAGGTCCACGTGCTCTTCGGCCCCAACGGCTCCGGCAAGAGCTCGCTAATAATGGCCATCCTGGGCTTCTCCCCCTACAAGGTGGTCTCTGGCAGGGTGCTGTTCAAGGGTAGGGACATAACTCCGCTCCCCATCGACGAGAGGGTCAGGATGGGGATTAGCGTGGCCTTTCAGAACCCCCCAGCGATCAGGGGGGTCAAGCTTAGGGACGTGCTCAGCCTCTTAACCAAGGGCGGGGAGGTGGGGGGGCTCCTGGACAAGCTCAAGTTCCCCCCGGGGCTCTTGGACAGAGACCTGAACCTAGGCTTCTCCGGCGGCGAGGTGAGGAAGAGCGAGATCCTACAGGCGGTCGCCCAGGGGGGCGACTTCCTGATCCTAGACGAGCCGGACTCGGGCGTCGACGTCGAGAACTTGAGGATCGTCGGCAGGGCCCTCAACGAGCTCCTCCGAACTAAGTCCGCCCTGATAATTACCCACCTAGGGGCCATACTTCAGTACGTCGAGGCCGACGTGGCCCACGTCATGATCAACGGCACGATAGCGTGCTCCGGCCCCCCCTCTAGGATCCTCGGGCAGATCCTCAACGAGGGCTACGGGTGGTGTGAAAAGTGCACTCGCTTAAGGACGACGCGCTGCGAGCCTTAAGCAAGCCCGCCAAATTCGGCCCGGACCTCGACCTGAGCCAGTACGCGAGGGCGCAGGGCCCGCCGCCGAGCCGCGAGGACCTGCTAGACGCGGCCCGCGGGGTGGGGGTCCTCCTAGGCCAGGAGGGCAGGGCCGGGACCTATCTCCAAGTCGACCACTCGGTCCTGCTCCAGGCCGTCCAGGACCTCTTTAAGGATGAGGTCGAGATCATGAGCACTGCAGAGGCCCTGAGGAAGTACGAGTGGCTGAGGGACTACTGGTGGAGGGCCGTTAAGGTGGATGCGGACAAGTACACGGCCCTGGCTGAGCTGTCGCAGGACCACGGGTACTTCATTAGGGTGATGGAGGGGGCCAAGCTCGAGCTCCCCCTCCAGGCTTGCCTCCTAATCGCCACCGACGGCCTGAACCAGAACCCGCACAACGTAGTCGTCGCCGAGCCCGGCTCGGAGGCGCACCTAATAACGGGCTGCACGCTCCATCGGGGGGTCCAGAGGGGGCTCCACGTGGGCATCTCTGAGTTCTACGTCAAGGAGGGGGCCAAGCTCACGTTCACGATGATACACAGCTGGGCCGAGGGCCTCGACGTGAGGCCCAGGACCGGCGCCGTGGTTGAGGAGGGGGCCACCTTCATTAGCAACTACATATGCCTCAGGCCCGTCAGGACCCTCCAAGCGTACCCGACGGCCTACTGCAGGGGGCCCGGGGCCCGAGCTAGGTTCAACTCCATCATCTACGGCGCGGGCTCCTCGTACATCGACGTGGGCTCTAGAGTGGTCCTAGAGGACGAGGGCTGCCGGGGCGAGATAGTGTCTAGGACGGTGGCGACTGGGAGGGCCCAGGTGTACGTTAGGGGCACCCTGGAGGGGGCGCACGGGGGCGTTAGGGGGCACCTAGAGTGTAGGGGGCTGCTGCTATCCGACGAGGCCGCCATCTACGCGTACCCAGAGCTCAAGGTCACTGCCCAGGGCGCGGAGCTATCGCACGAAGCGGCGATAGGGAAGATCGCGGAGGAGCAGATCCAGTACTTAATGGCCAGGGGCCTCCCGAGGAGCGAGGCGGAGGCTCTGATAGTGAGGGGGTTCATGGACGTGAGCATACTCGGCCTCCCTAGGGAGCTGGAGGAGTGGCTTAGGAAGATCGTCGACGCGCTGGCCGCGCGCCCCCTAGCCTAAGTCCGCGGGGCCCTCCAGGCGGCAGCCACCCGGCCGAAGCCGGCCCTACGCCCTCCTAATCCTGCAGGGTATCCCCTTAAGGACCGGGTAGCCAGATATCGGGTCCCTGACCTCCACCCCGATCAGGGCGTTTACATTTGCCTCAGCCCAGCCGTGGGGCACGCTGACCACGAGCGGCATGACGTCGCCGCTGAGCTTGGCCCTGATCTTAACGCCGCCCCTCCTCGTCTCCACCACGATCCACTCGCCGTCCGCTATGCCGTAGGCGCTGGCCGTAGCCGGGTTCACCGTTGCGAACGGCTCTGGGCTCCTCGAGCGCAGCTTCGGTATGTTCCTCATCTGGCTGTGCGTAAAGTATAGGTCGCGCGCGCCAGTTATGAGGAGCAGTGGGAACTCCGGGCTGGTCTTCTCTAGGAGCTCCTCCCTAAACGTCGGCAGCGGGTCGTAGCCGAGCTCCTCGAGGGTCTTCGAGTACACCTCTACCCTTCCCGAAGGCGTCCTATAGCCCCCGGGCCTGTACTCCTTGCTGCCGAAGAAGAGGCCCTCGGGCCTCTCCATCAGCTGCTGCACGGTCAAGCCGCTGTCCTTTAGGATGTAGGAGACCACCTCCTCCTCCGTCCTCCACGGGAAGAGGTCCCCGTAGCCCATCCTCCTGCCCAGCTCGGACCAGAACCACCACTCCGGCCGGCTCTCGTAGAGCGGCTCAATGACCCTCTTCCTAAGCATTAAGTACGGTATGCCGTGGGTGACGGCGTAGTCGTAGGCGACCCCCATCTTCTCTAGGAAGGTGCACGCCGGGAGCACTACGTCTGCCAGCTCGGCCGTCTCAGTCATGAACACATCCATGACCACTAGGAACTCGAGCCCCTCCAGCGCCCTCCTAACGGCCTCGGCGCCCGGGAAGGTGACGGCTGGGTTCGCGCCCACGACGGCCATGGCCCTTATTGGGTAGGGCCTCCCCTCTAGTATGGCGTCTAGCATCAGCATGGCCTGCCCGTAGGGCATGGCCCTCCCCCAGAGGCTGTGGAAGAGCGGGTACTCCTTGGCCCCTATCGGCTCCTCAGCCGGCCCCTCCAGCCTGGCCAGCCTGGGGAATGGGCAGGTCGCGAAGCCGCCGGGGACGTCGACGTTGCCGGTTATGGCCTGTAGGATAGAGATGGCGCGCGAGCACTGAAACCCGTGGGCCGTCTGGTCTAGGGTATTGATGCCCTGGACTATGCACGCTGGCTTGGCGGTGGCGTAGAGCCTGGCTATCCTCTTGATCTCTGGCGCTGGGACCCACGTTATCTCCTCCACTTTGCTCGGCGGGTACTGCTTCACGTGCTCCCTCAGCTCCTCGAAGCCGACCACGTACTTGTCCACGAAGTCCCTGTCGTAGAGCCCCTCCGAGATTATGACGTTCATCATAGACAGCGCCAGCGCGAGGTCGGCCCCGGGCCTAACGTATGCGTGGATCCCCCTATTGGAGAGGGGTATGCGCATCGGGTTGATGACTATCAGCCTCGCCCCAGCGTCCACGCGCTCGCGGATGAGCCTGGCCCAAGGGGGGTTCGAGCTATCTGGGTTGTGGCCCCAGAGGACGATGCACTTCGAGCTCTCTAGGTCCTCGACCAAGTACCTGCCGAAGGTCAGCTGCCTGGCCAGTATGCGCGACCTAAAGCAAAGGCTCTCGACTGAGAAGAAGTTCGGCGTGCCGTAGGCCCTCTTAAACCTGTGCGCGAAGAAGTTCATTTCGTAGTTCTCGACGCCCACGGACCCGGCGTAGATGGCGAAGGCGCGGGCGCCGTACCTCTCCCTCACCTCCCTCAGCTTCTCAGCGATCGTTGCGAGCGCCTCGTCCCACGACACGCGCCTCCACGAGTCCCCCTCCCTCTTCATCGGGTACTTTAGGCGGTCCGGCGAGTAGACGTAGTCAACTATCGCCGCTCCCCGTGGACATATGGAGCCCCTATTGAGTGGGTGCTCCGGCATCCCCTCCACCTTCACGATCCTCCCGCCCTCGACGTATACGTTTATGCCGCAAGAGTTGTAGCACAGGGCGCAGTCAGTCTTGACTACCCTCAAGGCTTGACGGAAGCTGCGGGCCCGCGCCACTTATAAAGCTTAGATCAAGCCCGCAGCCAGCACTTAGCGCTGCGGGCACTAGCCCTCGACATTCTTAAGGGGGCGGCGGGCGAGGAGCCTGTGCAGCGCCGCTCTAGTCAGCTAGAGGAGGCCCTGAGGAGCATACCGTCATACAGCGCTGAGCTCGGCCTCGACCTCAGCCTCAAGCGCGATAGGTTCAAGTGGTTTCTGGCCTCGATGCTGTTCGCCAAGAGGATCTCCTCCGATATAGCCAAGAGGGCCTTCAGGGCCATGGTGGATGGGGGCCTGGCGGAGCCGGGGGCTATCTTAGAGGCTGGCTGGGACGCTGTCGTCAGGGCCCTGGACGAGGGGGGCTACGTTAGGTACGACTTCTCCACAGCCACTAACATCATCGAGAGCGTGAAGCTGCTCGTGGAGAAGTACGGCGGGGACGTGGACAATATAGCGGCCCAGGCCTCTGACGAGAGGGACCTGGAGCGCAGGCTCATGGAGTTTAGGGGCTTCGGGGAGGTGGCCGTGAACATATTTCTAAGGGAGCTCAGGGGGCTCTGGGACAAGGCCAAGCCGAGGCCGTCTCCGCACGCTCTGAGCGTAGCCTCGAGGCTGGGCCTGAGCCAGGACTTGGTCGAGAGGTACGAGCCCCAGCTAGTCAGGATATTTATTGAGTACTGCAAGCGCGGGCGCTGCGGGGTCTGCCGGGCGTCTGCGTACTGCTCAGGCGGGCCCGGCCGAGGGGGCGGCGCGCCGCCCGAGCCCAGGAATCCTTAAGAGGTGAGGTGGCGCGGCGCTATCGCGGTTGGCTCGGGTGGTTGGCGTTGAAGGTGGTGAAGTCGGTGTGTAGGATGTGCCACGGCGGCTGCGGGGCCAGGGTCTACGTTGAGGGCGGGCGCGCGGTCAAGGTCGAGGGGGACCCGGAGCACCCCGTGAGCCGAGGGTACATGTGCGCCAAGGGGGCAGCGTCCATAGAGGTAGCCTACCACCCGGACCGCCTGCGCCACCCGCTGAAGAGGGCGGGCGGGAGGGGCGAGGGGAAGTGGGAGAGGGTAACGTGGGACCGGGCCCTAAGCGAGGTGGCGTCCAGGCTCCTCGAGATCAAGCGGGACTACGGCCCCGAGTCGGTGGTCTTCGCCCACGGGACCAACCGCGAGTACTTACACATGGTGTACCGCCTGGCTAACGCCTTCGGCACCCCCAACGTGACCTCCCCGGGCTACGTATGCTACCTACCTCGCGTCGTCGCGTCGATACTCACCTGCGGGGGGCTCCCGATAGCTGACTACGACGGGGGCCCCAGGTGCGTAGTGGTGTGGGGCTGCAACCCCCTGGACACGAGCCCCGACGAGTACTGCGCGGCTCAGGTGGCGAGGGCCCTGAGGGAGGGGCCGAGGCTAATAGTGGTGGACCCTAGGCCCACTGAGCTCGCGAAGCGGGCCGACCTGTGGATTAAGCTGAGGCCCGGCACCGACGCCGCCCTCGCCCTGGGGATGATAAACGTAATAATTGAGGAGGGGCTGTACGACTCGCAGTTCGTCGAGGGCTGGACGGTGGGCTTTAAGGAGCTGGCCGAGAGGGCGGCCCAGTACCCGCCGAGCAAAGTGGAGGAGATAACGTGGGTCCCAGCCGACTTAGTGCGCGAGGCGGCCAGGCTCTACGCCACCACTAAGCCCGCCTGCATCCACTGGGGCGTTAAGATAGAGCAGTCGCCCAACTGCACTAGCTGCGTCAGGGCCCTAGTGGCCCTCATGGCCATAACCGGCAACTTGGACGCGCCCGGCGGCAACGTGCTCTACAAGGCCCCTCCCGTAACTCGCTTCACTGAATTCATGATGTCCAAGGCCCTCCCGGAGGAGGTGGCCAGGAAGAGGCTCGGGGGGCACCACAAGCTATCGTCGATAGGCTCGGTCGTCCCGCCGATGTACGTAGTGAAGGCCATACTGGAGGGGGACCCCTACCCAGTCAAGGCCCTCGTGGTCTTCGGCAGCAACCCCCTACTAACGTGGCCCAACTCCAGGAGGGTGAGGGAGGCGCTGATGAGGCTTGACCTCTTGGTCGTCGTTGACCTCTTCATGACCCCGACGGCCGAGCTGGCCGACTACGTGCTGCCGGCGGCGACCTGGCTGGAGGTGGACGACGTGGCCTTCTACTTCTTCAGGGCCGGCTACGTCATGGCTAGGAGGAAGGCCGTAGACGTCGAGGAGTGCTGGCCCGACCACAAGATAGTCATTGAGCTGGCCAAGCGCCTAGGCCTGCGCGAATTCTTCTGGGACGACGTCGAGGGCTACTTAAACTACGTCCTGGCCCCCTCGGGCCTCACGTGGAGAGAGTTCGCTGAGAGGGGCTGGCTCGAAGCGCCCAAGCGGTACCGCAAGTACTTAGAGGAGGGCTTTGGGACCCCCTCCAGGAAGGTGGAGCTCTACTCGAAGCGCCTGGAGGAGTGGGGCTTCGACCCCCTCCCCAACTACGTAGAGCCCCCGGAGTCGCCAGTCAGCAGGCCGGACTTAGCTAGGGAGTACCCCATCATACTGACGACAGGCGCCAGGTCCCCCTACTTCTTCCACAGCGAGCACCGCCAGGCGCCCTCCCTCCGCCGCCTACAGCCGGACCCCATCGTGGAGCTGGGCCCCGAGACCGCTAGGAGGTGCGGCGTCGAGGACGGGCGCTGGGCGTGGATTGAGACCCCCAGGGGGAGGGTCAGGATGAGGGTGAGGGTCCTGCCGGGGATGCTGGAGGGCGTCGCCTCTGCCCAGCACGCATGGTGGTTCCCCGAGAGGCCGGGCCCCGACCACGGCTGCTTCGAGTCCAACGTGAACGTCCTGACTAGCGACGAGCCCCCCCTCGACCCCTGCTTCGGGGCCGCCAACTTCGTCTCCATGCTCTGCAGGATCTACCCGGCCGACTGAGCGGGCTGGCTTAAGTTGAACGGGAGCCCCTCCCTCAGGACCCTCTCCGGCACCTTGTCCTCCCACTTCTTTAGGAAGGCGAGGTCCTCTTCGCGCTCCCTGAGCTCGTCCGGCAGCATGTGAGGTATCTCCTCAATTATTGGGTACCAGCGCCCGCACCTCCCGCAGACTAAGATCCCCTCCTCCACTTCGCGGGCGAAGCACTCCCTGCAGTCCCCCTTGCCCTCGCTGACCCTCCTCCTCAGCCACCCGCAGTACTCCTCGCAAGTTCTGGCGGGCGCCTCCCTCGGGGGCTCGTAGAGCACCTCCTTAAACACGAGCACCTCTAGGGGGAACTGCTTGCAGATGGGGCAGGCGAGCAGATCTAGGAGCCTGTACTTCAACTCAGCTCACACGAGGGCCCCGAGACAAGCTTTTATACTTCTCGAGCCCAACTGCCTCGGACGTGCCTTAGTTGAAGGTGGCTGAGCTCAAGCCTGGGATGAGCAGGGTCAACCTGAGGGTGAGGGTCTTGAGGGTCTCGGAGCCCCGCACCGTCAGGACCAGGTACGGCGTGGCTAGAGTGGCGGACGCCGTAATTGAGGACGAGACGGGCACGGCGGAGATGAGCCTCTGGAACGACCAGATAGGCCAAGTCTCCCCGGGCGACGTAATAAGCATAGAGAACGGCTACACTACCCAGTTCAAGGGCAGGGTCCAGGTCAACGTCGGTAAGTACGGGAGGATAGTCAAGGTGTAGGGCTTGGAGGCCTCGAGGCCCTGCCCTAAGTGCGGGGCCTTTATGAGGCCCTACGGCCTCCTCCTCTGCGCGGGCCTCCTCTTAGTCGAGGGGGGCCGCGGAGCCTGGCTCTGCCCCAAGTGCTGCCACCTAGAGGCTGAGTGACTTGGAGCCCTCCGCAGTCCAGCGCTACGAGCTCCCGTGCCCCGCGTGCGGAGAGGGGATGGAGGTAGTCGACGTCTACTACGACATCCCCTTCTTCGGCAAGTCCGTCCTCACCTCCATGACGTGCCGCAAGTGCGGCTACAGGAAGAGTGACGTATTCAGCCTCGAGGAGAGGCCCCCGTGCCGCTGCGAGCTGAGGGTGGAGGGCCCCGAGGACCTCAGCGTAAGGGTGGTTAGGTCCTCGATGGCCACGATATCCATCCCAGAGCTGGGGGTAGAGATCCTGCCTGGGCTCGCGGCTGAGGGGTTCGTGTCTAACGTGGAGGGCGTGCTGCGCCGCGTCGAGGCGGCCCTGGAGCAGCTCTTGAGGGATGCCGAGACCCCCGAGGAGGAGGAGAGGGTTAGGAGGGCGCTCGAGGCCGTTAGGAGGGCGGCCGAGGGCCTCCTCCCCTTCAGCCTGATAATTGAGGACCCCTCGGGGAACAGCTTCATATTTCCCAAGGGGGCCGGGAGGCTCAGCGAGAGGAAGTAGGGCCCCTCCACAGGCCGAGCGCCGAGGCCTTCGCCAGGGCGTCGCTAAGTATCCTAGAGTGGTCGAAGGCTAGGTCGGGCGGCGCCTCCTTAAAGACCGCCGCGTCCGCCGCGTCCCCAGAGGCCCTCAGGGCCCCTCCCACCGCCTCGGCGAGGAAGGCTACGGAGACGTAGTGCCCCCTCGGGTCCCTCCCAGGCTCAGAGTAGACTCCGACTAGGTCCACTAGCCTCACGTGTAGCCCCGTCTCCTCCAGCGCCTCCCTAACGGCGGCCCGCTCGACGCTCTCGCCGTACTCAACGGCCCCGCCCGGGATGGCCCAGCGGCCCTTAAACGGCTCGCTACCGCGCTTAATTAAGACGAACCCCCCTCCGTAGAGGATGACTACGTCCGCCGTTAACGTGGGCGACTTGCGCACAGGGGACCCCGCAGTAAGGTTAAAGGTCCCTCTGCTAAAGCTTAGCCCTGGGTGCGCTGTGTGAAGGTGAGGAGGTGGAGGGAGGACGCGCTTTTCGTGGCTAAGCTCGTCGTCGCCATCCTGATAGTAGTATCCATAGCGTGCTTCTTCCTGTGGAGCGACCCCATCATTTGGATCAGGGAGCTCTGTAGGGCGCTGGGCATTTAGCGGGGGCCGCGGCAGTTGAAGGTCCTCGTGACCTCCGACCTGCACGGGGCCATATTCTGGCTCAGGAAGGCCATCGCCTACGCGGAGGAGCGCGGGCTGGCTACGCTCGTCTACTGCGGGGACATCCAGAGC
>JAWAOK010000019.1:0-12219 GCA_038894875.1 Candidatus Nezhaarchaeales archaeon | reverse complement strand
AGGCGGCCAGGGCGCTCGCTGGCTTTAGGGGGAGGGCCTTCGCCGTCCCCGGGAACATGGACGGCCGCGAGGAGCTCGAGGCCCTGGAGGAGGCCGGAGTGAGCATACACGGCAGGGCGGTGGAGCACGGGGGCTACCTCTTCGCTGGCGCGGGAGGGCTGGGCTTTAGGGAGGCCCTGAGCTCCCTGAGCAGCCGCCTAGCGCGGGGGGGCTCTAGGCTCGTCCTGGTCACCCACCACCCCCCCAAGGGGCTGAGGGTGGACCTGGCCCTAGGCCGCTTCCACGCTGGCAGCTCGGCCCTGAGGGACTTCATAGCGGAGAGGGGGCCCGTGGCCTGCCTCTGTGGGCACATCCACGAGGCTAGGGGGGTGGACTGGCTCGGGGACACCCTCGTAGTGAACCCCGGGCCGCTCGCTAGGGGGCACGCGGCGGTGGTGGACCTAGAGCGTAGGGAGGCCGAGCTAGTCGACTTATAGCCCCGCTCGCTAGCCTTATTTACTTCGGGCGCGCGAGAGGGCGCGGACATGGTTAGCGAGGTAGAGGTCGTGGAGTCTGCGCGCTTCGAGGCCGAGGGGGCCAAGGCGGTGGAGGGGCTCCCGGACGTGGGGCTCGTGGGGGCCATAGCCACCTCCTTCTTAGTGGAGACGCTGGGCCTGGACGAGGTGGCCTACGTGGACTCTGAGCTCCTCCCGCCAGTAATGGTCCTCCACAGGGGGAGGCTCAAGAGCCCAGTCAGGATCCACGCCTCGGGCGACCTGCTCCTGCTCGTCTCCGAGATAGCCATACCAGTCGAGGCCCTCCCCGCGCTAGTGAAGGAGGTGACCTCCTGGTTTAAGGAGAAGGGGGTAGAGCTGATGATATCCCTCGGGGGGATACCGGTCCCAAATAGGCTGGACATAGAGACCCCGGCCGTCTACGGGGTCCCCGGCAGCGACGCAGCCGCCCGGCTGCTCAGGGAGAGGGGGGTCGAGGTGATGGAGGAGGGCTTCATAGCCGGCGCCTACGCCCTCTTCCTAAAGGAGGCCTCGAGGCGCTCTATACAGGCCCTCGCCCTCCTGGCTCAGAGCTACCTCCAGTACCCGGACCCTGGGGCGGCGGCCGCCGCCATAGAGGCCCTGGGGAGGATCATAGATAGGAGGTTCGACGTCAAGCCCCTCCTAGAGAAGGCTGAGGAGATAAGGGTGAAGGCCAGGGACCTCATGAAGCAGGCCAGGGCGGCCATACTGGGGATGCAGAAGGCCAGGGAGGGGGAGCTCCCGCTAATGTATACATAGCGGTGGGGGGCATGTGGAGGCGTAGGAGCATCTTCGAGAGGGTGGACGAGCTCTTCGAGAGGATCGAGGAGCTCTTCAGGCCCAGCTGGGACGTCGAGGAGTGCTGCCTCGAGCCCCTAGTGGACGTCGAGGAGAGGGAGAGCTACGTTGTGGTCACGGCGGACCTGCCCTTCGTAGAGAGCAAGGACGACATTAGGCTGAACGTGACTGAGGACGCGCTAACCATAGAGGCGGCCATGTCTAGGGGCTTTAGGCTGGAGAGGTGGGGGACCGTGCAGCGGGGGGTGGAGTTTAAGTCGTTCAGGAAGGTGGTGAGGCTCCCAGCTAGGGTGGACCCAGAGGGGGCTAGGGCCACCTTTAGGGGAGGGATCCTGCGGGTCCTCCTCCCGAAGAGGGTCGAGCGGTACAGGATTAAGGTCGAGTGAGCTACTCCTCCCCAGCCTCAGAGAAGGACTCCAGGAAGACCTCGTAGTACTCCTGGGTTAGCTCGCGCTCCTCCCTCTTGTGCCTCTCCAGCGTGGACGAGGACACGACCACGACCGCCTTCTTCCGCTTGGCGCCGTCCACGCGCCCAGTCCAGACGTACTTCCTCTTGACCGCCTCGGCAGGCTTTACGTAGCCGCACACCTTGCAGGCTAGGACCGCCCCCTCCTTATTGATGGAGGGGGTCAGTAGCTTTCCGCAGCTGGGGCAGAACTCCATGGCTAAACCTCTAGCCTTGGGAGGCGTGCTTAGCTAAGGACACGTCCTTATATCTCTACCGCCTACCCTCGCCCCAGCCCCGCGCACGCCCCTCCAAGGCGGGGAAGCAATATAAGCAAGGGCGCGCCCCGTGGAGCTGTTGAGCGAGGCCGAGGAGCGTAGCTGCGGGCTCTGCGGAGAGCGCGTCGACTTCCTCACTGGATATAGGTGCAGGCGCTGCGGCAGACTGTTCTGCATCCGCCACCACCTACCGGAGGTCCACGGCTGCCCCGGGCTCAGGCGCGGGCCCAGCGAAGAGGGCCACTGGTTCAGGCCGGCGGAAGTGACGAGGCCCGCGCCCCGCCCCGCGCCCAGGCCCTCGGTGTCAGCGACTGAGGCGAGGGACCTGCTCGCCTCATCCCTGGCCCTGACCGTAGCCTTCAGCATCCTGACCACTAGGGGCCGCCTGCTACTCGACCCCGCCTCCCTAATCTACGCCATCCCATACTCCTTCGTCGCCGTCGCGGCCGCCTTCCTGCTCCACGAGCTCGCGCACCGCTCCCTGGCGAGGGCCATGGGGCATTGGGCTGAGTACAGGGCCTGGCCCCCGGGCCTCCTCCTAGCGGTAGCCTCCTCCTTCCTCGGCCTCCTCTTCGCTGCGCCTGGCGCAGTGCAGGTCAGGGGGGCGCTCAGCCGAAGGGACTACGGGCTCATAGCCCTGGCGGGCCCCCTCTCCAACTCGCTCGTGGCCCTGGCCCTGAAGCTCTCCAAGCCCCTCCTCACCCACCCCCTCCTAGGCCACGTGGCCGCAGTCAGCGCTTGGCTGGGGCTCTTCAACCTCATCCCCCTCCCTCCTCTCGACGGCCACAAGGTGGCCTCGTGGAGCGCCCCCGCCTGGGCTGCCTCCATCGCCCTGGCGGCGGCCGCCCTCTTGCTGTAGCCTCGCGCCGCCTTAAGGGCTACCCTTATATGTCGCCTTGGGGAGGGCCCTCGGCTTAGAGCGGAGGGTTGTACAGGCGCGGGCCCGCGTCCAACCGCTGGTTCCTAGCCTTCTTCCCCTACAAGATGGCCTTCGGCGCCTCCTCAGTGGCCCTCCCCCTCTTCGTAATTAGGCTGGGCGGGGGGGTCGTCGACGTCGGCCTAGTCACCGCCATCAACGTGGCGGCCTCGATCCCGGCCTCGATCGCGTGGGCCCGCCTCTCAGATAGAGTGGGGAGGCGCAAGGCCTTCATCGCCGCCTCCTTCCTCCTCAACGGGATTACGTTCGCCCTCCTCGCCGCCTCAGCTAGGGTGGCTGAGCTGATGGTATACAGCGCCCTCCAGGGCGTCTTCGTGGCGGCGTGCACGACGGCTACCGGCATGATAGTCGTAGAGACCTTCCCTAGGGCTAGGTGGGAGAGGGAGTTCGGAGTCCTCAGCTTCATCGAGGGCGTCGCGTGGACCGCGGGCCTCCTACTTGGGGTGGCCAGCCTAGACCTCCGCCCCCTCTTCGCCCTCTCCTCACTCCTCCTACTCCTCAGCCTAGCCCTCTCGCTAATAATGATAGAGGAGCCTAAGATCACCCTAGAGCGCGACCAACTCAAGGTGGTAGTGCCGAGGCTGCACCGCAACTTCCCCCCTCACATCCACCCCCCGACGCTCAGGGGCATGCTTAGGATGTGCAGGACGCTTAAGGACGGGCTGCACCGCAATTTAGCTAAGCACTACGCAGGCACCTTCGCAGTCTTCCTCGGGACCAACCTCCTCTTCACCCCCCTCCCAGCGTTCATGCTGGAGCGGGGGGTGCCCGAGGGCGAGGTCTTCTTGATCTTCTTCCTCAACTCGGCCTCCTCGACCATCTTCTACCTGGCCGTGGCTAAGCTATCCGATAGGCTGGGCGACAGGCCCCTCCTCATCTACGCCCTCCTCGCGAGGGGCGCCCTCTTCCTGCTGCTGGCCGCCGCCGCGGCGGCCCCTCCCTCGCCCTCACTGGCGCCGTTCATGTCGGTCGTGCTGAGCGCGGTCGGCCTCACGTGGTCGGTGGTGGCCGTGTGCACTAAGGCGCTCACCCCCAAGCTGTCGGCGCTAATGGAGGAGGGGAGGAGCGTGGGGGTCTACAACGCAGTGGCCAGCCTCGGCAGCTTGGCCGGGGCCCTCCTAAGCGGCCTCGCCGCCTACGCATGCGGCTACGCCCAGACCTTCGCCCTCTCGGCCGAGCTGATGGCGCTCGGGGCCATTTGCTTCTTCTTAATTAAGCTCAGGAGGCCGGTGGTCTCGGCTGCGCGGGGGGCTCGCGCGGTGACTTAGGCCCTCCCATCGAGCGACGCTAGGGTAAAAAGGAGGGCCGGCCAGCTACGCGGGGGGCGTCCAGTGAAGGAGGTCGTAGTGGCTGGGGAGGGGGAGGTCCTCGACGTGGAGCTGGAGGAGGACTACTTGAGGCGCAATAGGGAGCTGGCCGAGCGGAACCGCAGGCTCGCCGACAGCTTCGGGGTCAGGCTCATTGACGTAATGGGGTCGGTGGGCTCGGGGAAGACGACGCTGATTGAGTCCGTGGTCTCTAGGCTCAGGGACAAGTACCGGGTGGGGGTCGTGGCCGGGGACCTAACGACTACCATAGACGCCAGCAGGCTGTCTAAGCTCGGCGTCCCGACCGTTCAGATAAACACGGGGAGGGAGTGCCACCTAGATGCAAACCTAGTCTCCAAGGCCCTCAGCAAGCTGGACCTAGCCAACCTGGACCTAGTCTTCATTGAGAACGTCGGGAACCTCATATGCCCCGCCGACTTTGAGCTGGGCGCCCACCAGAGGGTAGTAGTCTTCAGCGTGACCGAGGGGCCCTACGTAGTGGCCAAGCACCCCGCGATCTTCGCGAGCGCCGACGTGGCCGTCCTCAATAAGATAGACTTGGCCGAGGCCATGGAGGTCGACCCCGACCTCCTGCTGGCTGAAGTGAGGAGGGTTAAGCCAAACATCAAGGCCGTTAAGGCAAGCCTAAAGAGGGGGGTTGGGGTGGGCGAGGTAATCGAGGCGCTGGGCCTCTAGGCCGAGGCGCCCGTGATGAGGCGTGTAAGGGTCGACTCGATGAGAGGAGGGCGGGGCCTAGCGCCGCGCTACCTCCAGTACTTCCTCGGGTCGGCCAGCCTCCCCTCCACTGCCGAGGCCGCCACAGTGGCCGGCGAGGCTAAGTAGACCTTGGACTTGGGGCTCCCCATCCTCCCCACGAAGTTTCGGTTCGCCGAGCTCACGCAAACCTCCCCGTCCCCTAGGACGCCCACGTGGCTGCCGAGGCAGGGGCCGCACGTGGGGCTGCACACCACCCCCCCGGCCTCAACAAACACCTCCAGCAGCCCCCTCCTCGCAGCCTCTAAGTAGATGCGCTGGGAGGCTGGGATGACCACGAGCCTGACTGACGGATGCACCCTCCTGCCCTTGAGCACCCTGGCGGCCTGCTCCAGGTCCTCCAGCCTGCCGTTGGTGCACGAGCCTATGAACGCCTGGTCCACCTCGACCCCCTCGACCTCGGCCACGGGCTTGACGTTATCCACGGAGTGGGGGCACGCCACCATCGGCTCTAGCCTCGAGGCCTCCACCACGACTTCGTCAGCGTAGCTGGCGCCCGGGTCGCTGCGGACGGGGGAGTACGGCATCCTAGCCCTCCCCCTGAGGTACGCCTCGGCCCTCTCGTCAGCCTCCACTATCCCGTTCTTGGCCCCCACCTCAACGGACATGTTGCAGAGCACCATCCTGCCGTCGATGCTCATCTCCTTAATTGCCTCCCCCCTAAACTCCATGGCCATGTAGGCGGCCCCGTCGACCCCGATGCGCCTCGCCACCTCCAAGATTAGGTCCTTGGCCGACACCGGGGGCCTGAGGGCGCCCTCGGCCACCACCTTCAGGGACTCGGGCACCCTGAACCACAGCTCCCCCGTGGCCAGCACCGCGGCCATCTCCGTCGAGCCCACCCCCGTGGCGAAGGCCCCCAGCGCTCCGTAGGTCGTCGTGTGCGAGTCGGCCCCGACTATCACCGAGCCCGGGACGACGAAGCCCTCCTCAGGCAGGACCTGGTGGCATATCCCTCCCCTGCCCACGTCGTAGAAGTTCGCTATCCCCTGCTCCCTCACGAAGTCCCTGAGCATCTTGTGGAACTCGGCCGCCTGGAGCGTGCTGGCCGGCACCTGGTGGTCGAAGACTACGACCACCCGCCCGGGGTCCCAGACCCTAGTGGCGCCCATGGACTTAAACGCCCTGACTGCCATCGGCCCAGTGAAGTCGTGCATCATGGCCACGTCCACCTTGGCCACCACCACCTCGCCCGGCGCGACCTCCCGGCGCCCAGAGGCCCTGGCCAGTATCTTCTCAGTCACCGTCATCCCCAAGCTAGCCACCGCCCGGCCAGGGCCGCCAGTGGGCCTTAAGGCTTCATGCCTCAATAGGGCCTCCGCTGGCGCCGCGCCCGCTCCCGCTACCCTTATTTATTGGCTCCACTTCAACGTTGGCTGGCCTCAAAGTCGTAAGGTGGGCCTCGTGGGCAGTGGGGAGGGGGGCCCGGAGCTCTCGGTGGTAGTGCCCACTTTTAATGAGAGGGACAACATAGAGGAGCTGATTCGGCGAATTGAGGAGGCCCTGAAGGGGGTGAGGTTTGAGGTCGTGGTGGTCGACGACAATAGCCCGGACGGCACGGCCGAGGTGGCGGCCGAGCTGGGGAGGCTCTACGGCAACGTCAGGGTCGTTAGGAGGCCGGGGAAGCTGGGCCTGGGCTCAGCGGTGGTCGACGGCATCTCGGCCTCGAAGGCCGACGTCATAGCCGTGATCGACGCCGACCTCCAGCACCCGCCGGAGCTCCTTCCAGTAATGCTCAACAGGGTGAGGGAGGGCTACGACCTCGTCGTAGCCTCCCGCCTCATCGACGGGGGCGGCACCCGCGGCTGGAGCGCCTTTAGGAAGCTGGTCTCGAGGGCCGCTGGGTGCATAGCTAGGCTCGCCCTGCCCAGGGCCAGGCGGATCAGGGACGTGATGTCTGGCTACTTCATGTTCAGGAGGCGGGTCCTGGACGGGGTGGAGCTGAGGCCCAGGGGGTTCAAGGTGCTGCTCGAGCTAGTCGTAAAGGGCTCCTGGGCCAGGGTCTCCGAGGTGCCCTACGTCTTTAAGCCCAGGCGGAGGGGGAGTAGCAAGCTAACCTTGGGCGAGGCCGCGGCCTACCTGCGCCACGTCCTGGAGCTGAGCGGCTACCGCCCGCTAAAGTTCGCGGCCGTGGGCGCGCTGGGGGCGGTGGTCAACGAGGCCCTCCTCCTCGCGCTAGCCCCCCTCCTGCCCCTCCACCTCGCCGGCTCAGCCTCCATCGAGGCCTCCATACTGAGCAACTTCGCCATAAACGACTCCTGGACCTTCAAGGACCGCAGGGCCGGCCGGTGGGCGGCGAGGTGCGCCAAGTACCACGCCGCCGTGGCCCTCGGGGCCCTCGTCAACTACGCGACCCTGCTGGCCCTCAGCCTCGCGGGCGTGCACTACTTAGTCGCCAACCTCCTCGGGATCCTCCTAGGCTTCATCGCAAACTACCTCGTGAGCGAGCACTTCGTCTGGAGGGTCGCCGCGTGGCCGGGGGAGGGGTAGAGCTCTACAGGAGGGCCCTGAAGGTAGCGCTGGCCCTCCTCTTACTGAGGTCGTCCCTAGACCTACACGCCTCCCTCAACTTAGTCGCCAACCTGCCGGGCGCCGTCACCTGCCTGGCCCTAGTCTCCCTGTCCCTCATGCTGTTGGCCGAGGCCCTGAGCGGCCTCGACTTAGACAAGGCCATCGCGCCGCTAGCCTTCACCACCCTGGCCTCCTTCGCGGCCTCCCTCGCCCTCTCCATGCCCAGCTCCCCGCGCTACGGCTCCGACGCCATGCTCTTCACCAGGTACGCCATCGACCTCCTCTCCTCCGGCAGGAATCCGTACTCGTGCTCAATGCGAGAGGCCTACTCCCTCTACCCCATAGACTACGCCTGGGTCACCCAGACCATGGAGGGGGGCCTCGTCGAGACCTACAGCTACCCGTCCCTCAGCTTCCTGATATACGCGCCGGCGGTAGCGCTCGGGCTGGAGGACGTGGGCCTGGTCCAGCTCTCCTTCTTCATCCTAATGGCCGCCCTCCTCCTCCTCGAGACCCCGAAGGAGTACAGGCCCCTCCCACTGCTAATACTCCTGCTGGACCCCTCCATCCCCGCCATCTCCTACGCAGGCACCCACGACGCGGTGTGGGCGCTCCTATTCCTAGTCTCCATGAAGTTCTTCAACCCCCGCTCCAGCAGGGAGCTGAGGCTGAGCGCAGCGGCGCTGGGGCTGAGCATGGCGGTCAAGCAGACCCCCTGGCTGTCCCTCCCCTTCATCGTCGCGTGGGTGTATAGGGAGGCCGGCCGGGGGGAGGCCGTGAGGTACACGCTCACGGCGCTCGCGGCCTTCCTGGCCCCCAACGCCCCCTTCATCCTCTGGTCGCCCCTCGACTGGACCAGGGGGGTCCTCACCCCCGCGTCCCAGCCGCTGGTCCCCATTGGAGTGGGGCTCGTGTCTCTCGTGTACGGAGGCTACATCTACTTAGCCCCCGCCTTCTTCACCGCGGCCACTGCGGCGGCCGCGGCCCTCCTCCTCGCCCTCTACTGGCTGCGCTTCGAGAAGCTGAAGCCCCTGGCCTGGGTGGCCCCGGCCTTCATACTCTTCTTCGCCTGGAGGAGCCTCTACAACTACTTCGCCTTCTTCATCCCGATAGCCTACTACTTCGTCCTGCTCAAGGTGAAGGGCCGTGTCTAGGGCCAAGGCCGCCCTCCTAGCCCTCGTGATCGTCGTCGCGCTGGCCGCCGCCCCGGCGCTGACGCACCCCCTGGGCGAGGTGGAGGTGGAGGTCGTGGACGCCTACGACTCCTCAATGCTGGGCCTAGTGGATAGGCTCGTCGTGAGGGTGCGCAACCCCACGGGCACGGAATTTAGGCCGGCCTTCTTCGTCCTCTCTGGCGGCCTCACTGGGTACAACGTGTGGGAGGTGGTCGAGGGCCCTCAGGCGGTGCCGGCGCGCGGGGAGGCCCTCTTCATCCTCAGGCCCCTCCACCCGTCCCTCTCCATCCCCCCAGGCAGGTCCTTCAGGGTCTTCGTCGTGGACCCTGAGGGGCGCGTAGTGAGGGGCGCCAGCGGCGTGGCGTGTCTCAGGCCCTCCTCCCACGCCTGGCCCAGGAACCCAGACCTACTGCACTGGGCGTACAACGTCCACAAGGGGGTCTACGAGCCCATCGCGTGGAGCTTCGTCTACAACCGTGAGAGGGTGGATGAGGTGGCTGAGGTCGTGGAGGAGGGCGGCGCCGCCCTGCTGAGGGTGGCCGGGCTGAGGAGGTCGGACGGCGAGTGGCTCATGGCAGGGCTGTGGCAGAGCGTGGAGCTCCCCTCAGTGGTTAGGCTGAGGGTGAGGGCCATGTTTAGCACTCCGCTGGGCCCCTGCCCCACGAGGCTCGCGGGGGTGGAGCTGGGCTGGGCCACGCAGGGCGTCGTGGACTGGGGGGTGCATAGGAGGGTGAGCAACTACACCAACCTCCACTACAGGGCGCTGTGGATACTCTTCACCAACGAGACCGACGGGCAGGTGTTGGTGAGGAGGGGGGAGGACTTGGCCCTGCTCTTCGTCCCGATAGTAGTGGGGGAGTGGAGCGAGGTCGAGGTGAACGTCACTAAGGTCCTGGAGGAGCTCGGCTGGGAGCCCCCCGAGCCCCGCCCCTTCGCCCCCCCTAGCCTACCGGGCGCCCCGAGGCCGTGGTCCTACGTCAGGGAGGGGATGGTCTACGTCGGCAGGAGGGTCGAGCTAACGCTCTTCGTAGCGTCCTACCCGCGGGATCCGGACCCGTCGTCGCCCAAGGAGGCCTACTTCGACTTCGTCCACTTCGAGCGCTAGCTTAGCTTAAGCACGGCCCCCTCGCTAGCTGACGAGACCTGCCTCGAGTAGCGGGCCAGGTAGCTCCTACTCGGCAGCCGCCTTGTCGGGGGCCTCCAGGAGGCGCTCCGCCTCTCCAGCTCCCTCTCGTCCACCTCCACCTCTATCCTCCTCCCCTCCACGTCAATGAGTATCGGGTCCCCGTCCTCCACGAGCGCTATGGGCCCCCCCTCGGCCGCCTCCGGGGACACGTGGCCCACGCACAGCCCCCGAGTGGCCCCGGAGAACCTCCCGTCCGTTATCAGCGCCACCTTGCCCGCCATCCCCATACCGGCCACCATTGCCGTCGCCTGGAGCATCTCCCTCATCCCCGGCCCCCCCTTGGGCCCCTCGTACCTAATCACCAGCGCCTCCCCCTCCTCCACCTCCCCCTTAGCTAGCGCCTCGACGCAGGCCTCCTCGCCATCGAAGACCCTCGCCCTCCCCCTGAACCTCCAGGCCTCGCGGGGCAGGGCGGCCGTCTTCAGTATGGACCCCCTCGGGGCCAGCGAGCCCTTGAGCACCACGATCCCCCCCGTGGGCGAGGCTGGCGAGGAGAGGGGGCGGATGACCTCGTAGTTCCTCACCCTGGCCCCAGCCAGCACCTCCCTGAGCCTCCTGCCAGTCACCGTCAGTACGTCTAAGTCGAGCAGCGGCGCCAGCTCCGCCATCAGTGCCCGCACCCCCCCGGCCTCCTCCAGGTCCTCCATCGTGTGGGGCCCGCCCGGGACCATGGAGCAGAGCTGGGGGACCCTCCTACTCACCTCATCGAAGTCGTCGAGGCTCAGCTCCACGCCGGCCTCCAGGGCTATCGCAGGCAGGTGGAGGGCCGTATTGGTGGAGCCCCCCAGGGCTAGGTCGACGGCGATGGCGTTTAGGAAGGCCCCCCTAGTCATAACGTCCCTCGCCCTAAGCCCCTCCCTAACCATCTCCACCACCCTGGCCCCGCTGAGCCTAGCTATCTCCACCTTCTTAGCGCTCCCCGCGTGGGCCGTGGCGCAGCCTGGAAGCGCCATCCCCAGCGCCTCGGTGAGGCAGGCCATGGTGTTGGCAGTGAACATCCCGTTGCACGAGCCGGGCCCTGGGCAGGCCGAGGCCTCTAGCTCAGCCAGCTCCCCCTCGCTCATCGCCCCCGCCCTCACCATCCCCACCGCCTCGAACACCGAGGCCAGCCCCACCCTCCTCCCTCGGTAGGTGCCCGACCTCATGGGGCCCCCGGTGACGAAGATGGACGGCAGGTTCAGCCTAGCGGCCGCCATCAACATGCCTGGCGTCACCTTATCGCAGTTAGTTATGAAGACGGCTCCGTCGAAGCGGTGGGCCTCGACGACTAGCTCTATGGAGTCCGCTATCACCTCCCTCGACGGGAGCGAGTACCTCATGCCGGCGTGCCCCATCGCCAGCCCGTCGCATATGGCTATGGTGTTGACCTCAAACGGGACCCCTCCCGCCTGCCTCACCCCCTGCTTGACGGCCTCGGCCACCTCCTTCAGGTGCAGGTGCCCCGGGACGATCTCTGAGTAGCTGTTGACGACGGCTATGAAGGGCCTCTCTAAGTCGTCCGCCCCCAGCCCCAGCGCCCTGAGCAGCGCCCTGTGAGGCGCCCTCTCTAGCCCCTCCTTAACCTCCCTACTCCTCAGCGACAAGCCAGCTGGGCTACGCGAAGGGCCGCGCTAAAAGGCTTCATTAAGTAGGGGCCGGCCTCGGCCGCCGGGCCTACTTAATGAACCCTTAAGCTAGCTAACGTCGAGTACTTAGCAGCTGGCGGTGGTCGATTGCCGTCGTACTTGTACGGCAGGTGGCCTGAGGTAGAGGGCAGGCTCAGGCTATCCATTGGCGTGCTACTAATGCTCAGCTACGAGGGCGCGCTAGTCCCCGCTGGGCAGGCTGAAGGAGCTAGGCTGGGGGAAGACACTAAGGAGGCCCTCGAGAGGCTGGCGAGGGACTCAAGGTGGGCCAGGGTGGTCATAGTGGACAGCAGGACGGTGGACCAGCTGAGGGAGCTCGTCGGCGTGGAGGGCGTGGCCTACGCTGGCCTAGACGGCATGGTGATCCACGGCCCGTGGCTGAGCTTCGCCCACGAGTCCGCCCATAGGCTGAGGGCCGAGGTGGCTAGGCTCAGGGACGAGCTCAGGAAGGCCCTGAGCGCCTTCAGTGGGGTCGAGCTCAGGGACAGGGGCCTGAGCCTATCCATCGAATACTCCAAAGCGCCCAGGGGCCTGGGCAGGAGAGTGTCCAGGGCCACCGCCTCCCTCCTCTCCGCCAGAGGTGGCTTCAGGCTGCTGAGGGGGAGGAGGGCGCTAGATGTCGTGCCTGACGTGGACTGGGACAGGGGGAAGGCCGTCGAGCTCCTCTT
>JAWAOK010000018.1:0-22167 GCA_038894875.1 Candidatus Nezhaarchaeales archaeon | reverse complement strand
GACGCCACCATACCCTACGAGTGGAGGCAGAAGCCGATACCGGTAGAGCTTGATAGGGCGACCGTAGAGAGGATTGAGGCTAGGTGGAAGGGGCTCTTCCCCTAAATGCTAAACGCGGGCCCTCCGATGGTTGTGGTTTCGTCTGCGTTGAGAGTAGCTTCAGGGAGCAACTGCTGAGGTGATTTTTAAGCCTAAACTTACTGAACAAAAAGCGAGTCTATTACTTAGAGTCCGCCCTTCGCTCGAGCTGCAATGCACTCTAGTTAAAAACTCGCCAGTAGGTCCTTCTTAAGCCCATTCCAACCACTACCTCATTAGCCGATAGGGATGGGCCGGCGATAGCAACGACATATCCAGAACGCTTTACGGGGCTTATGGAGTGCCGTAGGCTCATAATGACTTTTTCACCATCCAAGCACGCCTAACATGAGCTTAGGGGGCGAAGCACCTACCCTCTAAAGTAGGGCAGACAAAGTGGATAGCCCTCTACTTGACAGTCTCAGCCCCATCCCCTACTAACACGAGTGGTTGCGTCGAGAAGGGTGAGGCCATGCGGAACGCAGTATTTTTAGCCGTTGAAGTGGTGCGGGGGGTGGGATTTGAACCCACGCACCCCTACGGGACGAGGTCCTGAACCTCGCGCCTTTGACCTGGCTCGGCCACCCCCGCTCCAACTAGCGCCCCGAGGGCCTCTTGGTTAAACCTTTCGCCCTCGCGCTACTCTAAATGGGAAGGGGAATAATTGTGAATTAGCAGCGGCTCGAGGGCAGTGATGTTGTGGAGGACCCCTGGCCCCACTTTAATTACATCGTTGGCCTTCACGTAGACGTCCTCCTCCCCAAGCCTCACCACCCCCTCCCCCTTAATGACGTAAATGGTCTCGCTCCCCTGCTTGTGCAGGTGGGGCGGCGTCGAGTAGCCCTTCATTATGTAAGACACCCTCACTACGTACTCTTCAGTCGAGGCTATCGTCTTCTCGTAGCCCCACGGAGTATCTGTGCGGTTGCGGTACTCCTCCCTAACGGCCTCTAAGTCCTTGAACGAGTCTACTGACTGCCAGAACGAGTCCTCCTCTCGGTAGCTCCTCACTAGCCCTAGGCGGGCCAACTTGGGGAAGACTAGCCTCTCGACGTCCCCCTCAGCGTACGCCTTAAAGTACTTCTCTAGGCTCTTTGGTACTACGTATACACCACCGTTTATATAGTACGGCAGCCTCGGCTTCTCGTGGAAGGAGACCACCTTACCGTCCTGAGTGGTCTCGACGATCCCGTACGGAGACGTTAGCGGGGTGATGAATATGGACACGGTCCCCTCCACCCAATTCTTTACTAGCTCCCTCACGTTTACGTCACTGACTACGTCCCCATTCATAATTACGGCGACGTCGCCCTCCTTCATGTTGCTCAGTAGGTTGTTGATGGCGTAGAGCGTCCCCCTCGGCCTATCTTCTATTAAATACTCTAGCTTAACGCCCCCCCACTCCTCGCCAAAGCGCTCCCGTATCTTCTCGTGGAGGTAGCCAGCCATTAGATAGACGCGCCCGATGCCAGCGCTCTTTAGCTTATTTAGTTGGTGCTCTAAAATGGTGTAGCCCTCCTTAATTTCAATTAAGCACTTAGGCACCGTGTCCGTCAGGGGCTTTAATCGCTTGCCGAGCCCCCCGCAGAGGATGCCGCCCACGAGCTCCACAACAAGCACCTCAATAGGAGGTTAGAGTTGGGCGTTTAGAGCTTATAGCCTATCTTCACGACTAAAGTGGCGCGAAGCGTCAGCGCGCTATGGCGTCGTACCTTCCACTACGCCGCTGCCTAAGTCTTAGGCCTAGCCCCCTAATGGGCGCGGAGGCCGTTGCCCGTGGGGACGTTTAGACGCGGTGCAGCGTGGCGCTATATGTCTCCATTCTCCATCATCTTTGCGTCCTCGTAGGGGCTTACCCACCTCCTGTAGAATTCATGTTGTATACACTCCAGCAGGCCGATGATCCTTTCGTAGTTAAAGTAGGAGGGCTTGTAGAGGCGCTTCAGGGTCTTCGTAATTAAGTAGTTTAGCTGGCCATCCTTATCCCTCTCCTCAACCTTCTCGAAGTGCCTCACTATTTGTTCCACTATCTTATCTAACTCAGGCCTCTTCTCCGGCTTAATGTACGGCAACTTCGCACCCGCAACGCCTCCTCTTCTCTCTCTTTAAAATGTAGCTAGCCCTGGACCACTCACATGGCGCGACTCAAGGGCTACCCCTCAGTCGTCACGCAGCCTCCGCTACGTTCGTTTAAACCGCGTGACGCGCCCAATCCGTCGGGCCTAAGCTCGGCTGCGTTGCCATCGAGGGCCCTTAACGGCTCGGGCTCTACTCAGCTCTGCCTTACTTATGTAACTGGCGCGAACTTCCCGGTCAACTAACTCCAGGTAAGCTAGCCAGCCCAGCTCCCGCGGCTAGTGGAGGCCTGCTGAGGGTGGCGCCGACGCCCTGAGGCGTCACTGAGGCGCAGGCCGCGGTCTTTGAAGCCCCGGGCGGGATTTGAACCCGCGACCAACAGCTTACGAGGCTGCCGCTCTACCAGCTGAGCTACCGGGGCTAGTGATACGGACGGGCGCGTTTTTATAAGCGTGTTCTTCGGGGGGCCCTGGGCTAGGCTGGCATGAATACGGGGGCCCCGTCTCTGACTATTTCTCCCTCCCTCTTCAAGGCCTCCTCAATGTGCCTGGGGTGGGTGAAGAGGTGGCGGTGGAGCTTAGCTGTGTAAAACTTCAGCGGCCTCACTCCGCGCTCGCGCATCCTCCTAGCCACGACCCTCGCGCTCAGCTTAGCCGGGTCGTGGGCCTTAGAGCCTATTACAAACCCCCATTCAGAGACGAAGGAGGGCACCCACGCCCTGTAGGCCCTGGCGATCGGGAACGAGGCGGCTACGGTCCTGGCTATGCTTACGAAGCACTTAAAGCTGTATGTAGTGGAGGTCGCCTGAGTAACCATTACCCCCTCGTCAGTCAATTTAGAGCGCGCTATGTCGTAGAACTCCCTCGTGTAGAGTAGGTACGACGGGCCTCCAGCGAGCGGGTCGGTCACGTCGACTATTATTACGTCAAAGGCCTGCTGCGCCTCCTCGAGGAACCTCCTCCCGTCCATAAAGAGGAGCTTCAGCCTAGGGTCGTTGAAGGCCCCTCGGTGTATGGCGAACAGCTTCGACCTAGCTAACTCCACGACTTCGCGGTCTATGTCTACCATTACTACGTCCTCAACGCATCTATGCTTTAGCACCTCGCGCGCCGTGGCCCCCTCCCCGCCTCCTATTATGGCCACCCGCCGTGGGTTGGGGTGGGTGAACATGGCCGGGTGGACGAGGGCCTCGTGGTATATCCACTCGTCAAAAGTGGAGGACTGGACCTTCCCGTCCAGGACCAGGCAGAGGCCGAAGTCGTAAGTCTCCATTATGTCGACGTGCTGGAACTTCGTATCGCCCGTATAGAGGACCCTCTTCACTTTGTGGACGACTGAGGTGTTGGGGGTCTGATGCTCAATAAAGTAGGTGAAGGAGGTCCCCTTAGACATTGATTGTTAGGTTATTGAGGCCTGCTTAAAGGCCTAACCCCCAGCCTAGGTCTTCGATACTTGATACAAGGAGAGGGCCAGCCGAGGGTCCCCCAAAGCCGCCTCTAGGTCCCTCAGGCTCTTGATTGGGCGGGAGGCAATTATCCTCGCGGCCCTCTTGGCCCCGACGCCAGGCAGGCTCTCCAGGACCCTCCTATCTACGCTATTTATCTCAAGTGGGTACGGGGCGCCAGTCACAGACCTATAGCCGTGGTCTACTACGAAGAAGTCTCGATAGCGCCCCAGCTCTAACTTGGCCCTCGTACAAATTAGCACCGGGTAAGAGCCCGGCTGTCGAGCGTAAGTCAGGCCCTCCCCGTAAGTCTCTACGTACGCGTCCCTGAGCACCGTCCAGCACGGGAGGAGCCTCTTAAGCATCGGCTCATCGAACTCGACCCTCATCCTTAGTTTGTAGGACTTAAAGTACGCCTTGTGCCTCCTAATGATGCGGTCCCCGACCTCCCACATCCTAGTCCCTGGGAAGGGCATGACCTGCCTAATGTTCACGCGCCTAACGAGCAGGCCCCTCCTAAGTGCCTCCTTCATCAGCTCTAGGTTCAGCTCAAAGGTCTCTCTGCCCTCGTTAATTAGGCCGTAGACGAAGTTTACCCCAGGCAGCAGGTGGGGCAGGCCGCCGTACCCCCTCTCACGGCCGACCTTGTTTACGACCTCCATCGCCAAGAGGGCCCCTTCGAAGTCTACCTTCAAGTTATTCGCCTTCACGACCGCTGGGTCCACGCTCTCCACCCCCATGGCCGCCACGTCCCCGGGCGTATGGTACTTGACTATTACCTTAAGCGCCTCCTCAGAGCGCTCCGGGTGGGCGGCTATGGTGCCTGGGTTAACGTTGTCTATGTGTAGCGTCCTCACCAGCGGGGCGGCGGCCCTCAGCGCCCTAAATAGCCCCTCCAGCGCCTCCGGAGAGGGCTCGGGAAATTCTACTTCGCCCACCCCCTTAGCCATGTAGCAAAGTAGGTCTGGCTGCCTCCCCAGCCTGAATCTATCGACGCCCTCGGCATACAGGGCCGCTACCTCAGAGGCCACGCCCTTCGGAGTCCGGAAGATCGGGTGGCCGTAGAGAGGCTCTATGCAAAATGAGCAGCCTCCGGTTATGAAGCGAGGGCACCCTCGGTACGTCTCCACCTCAACTATTAAGTTCTTGCCGTAGCACGGGTGCTGCCTAACTACCCTAGCCCCCCTTACGGCCTTCCCGTCGACCGCTTCAAACCCCTCCCTAAGCCTCGACGGGTCAACACTATCGACATTAAGGCCTTCGCGCAGTAAGTCAGAGACTACTACCTCTAAGTCGCCGGTCACGATTAAGTCAAATGCATGCTCGACCTCCGTGGGCAGCTTGGCGACCCTGCCGCCCTCCAGCCCTATCCCGAACCTAGCGGCCGGCCCTCCCAGCACCTTGAGCGGGCCCTCAGCCAGCCCTGGGAGCTCCTTAAGCTCCCTCAGCTTAATGGGCTCCCCTCCCAAGTACTTCCCTGGAACGCACACCCCAGCTATGAAGATTAGCAGGTCGCAGCCCCTGGCCGCCCTGACGTATCCCCTCAAATCCCTCCTCACCTGGTCTATAGTTAGGTAGATAACCTCGGCCCTCGGCTCCACCTCCCAAACAGCCCCGGCTACGTACCTGGCGTACACATCTAAGTACGGGGGTACGCCCAAGCCCGCGGGCTCATCGCTATACCCATCGACTAGTAGCACGCGCATCTTAGGCCCTGCAGCTCGGCCTCAGGCTCTCGCGGCCCCTTCCTAAACTTTGTTGCATGTGGGCCTCCTCACTAAGTTTTTCTCTAGGGCCTTCTCGTAGCGGAGCAAGTTGAGGCTGAGCGAGCTCGGGGAGAGGGGCTTCGTAGAGCTCGTCCTCAAGGAGCTTAGGGAGGCTGGCATCGAGGCTGGGGACGACGCCGCCTTTATTGAGATAAACGGACTGCGGCTAGCGATCTCTTGCGACATGCTAGTGTGGAGTACTGACGTGCCCCCAGGCATGGCTCCCTATGACGTAGGGTGGAGGGCCGCAGTGGCGTGCATTAGCGACTTAGTAGCCAAGGGGGCCAGGCCCCTGGCGATCCTCCTGAGCCTCGGCCTCCCCCCTCTCATGGGGGTCGAGGAGGCCCTGGACGTTTTTAGGGGGGCGAGGGAGGCCGCGGCTGAGCATGGCGCGCTCTTGCTAGGGGGAGATACTAACGAGTCCCTGGAGGGCGTGGTGAGCGTCGCCGGGGTGGCCTCCCTAGCTGGCCCTCCGATTAGGCGAAGTGGGGCTAGGCCTGGGGATTACGTAGCCACGACTGGGTACTTCGGGCTGACGGGGGCCGCCCTCAACATGGCCCTCAGGGGCCTCGAGCCCAGCGATAGGAGGCTTCGCGAGAGGCTGAGGCTGTCCTTAGCTAGGCCTAGGGCGAGACTAGCAGAGGGGTTGGCGCTAGCCTCTCTAAAGGCCGCCACGGCCTCCATTGACTCCAGCGACGGCCTCGCCGCGAGCCTCCATCAGCTGGCCGAAGCTAGCGGTGTAGGCCTTGAGATAGGGCACGTCCCGATAGCTGAAGAGGCCGTGGCCTTCGCTGAGGAGTTCGGCCTAGACCCCCTCGAGCTGGCCCTATTTGGCGGTGAGGAGTACGAGCTCGTCGTAACCATCCCCCCAGGGAGGTGGGAGGAGGCTGTTGACGCGGTGAAGAGAGTGGGGGCATCGCTAATTAAGATGGGCGTGGTTAAGCCGGGGGCGGGCGTTTACTTGGCATCTAGGGACGGCTCGCTGGAGGAAGTGCCTCGTAGGGGCTGGGAGCACTTTAGGCCTCGTCACTAAGCCAGGGCCATGTGGGCGCGCCTCGTCGTGCCCCGCCTCTTTAAGTCGCTAGCCCCATGCGCCCATCGCTCTTGCGGCATGCAGCGCCTTCGTCAAACGGGCCCGGCGGGACTTGAACCCGCGACCAACGGCTTAGAAGGCCGCTGCGCTCTACGGCCGCGCATCCGTGCTGCGCCACGGGCCCTGCGTTAGTCTTTTTGAGCGTTAGCTATAAGCGTATTGACCTCTTGACCTCCTCCACTACCTTTCTCATGGCCTCCTCTGCGCGATCTAGGCTCGGCGCCCCTCCCTGGCCCAGCCCCTCGCGCCCCCCTCCCCTCCCCCCGAGAGCCTCGCACAATATTGACGCCAGCCTCCCTGCGTGAGCCCCCAGCCTAACGGCCCCCTCTCCGGCCATGACCACCACAGCAGCCCCGTCACTAAGTTGGGAGGCTAAGATCGCGACCGATCTAGGTTCCCTCCTAACTATCGCCTCCCCTATCTTTATTAACTCCTCGCGCTCCACCCCCTCTCCCAGGAACTTAGCCACCCTCACCTCTCCAACCTTAGCAGCCCCCTCGAGGATGGCTGGGGCCAGTAAGCTGGCCGCCCTAGCCCTAGCTCTGTCCGCCTCCTTACGGACCCTCTTTAGCTCCTCCCTTAGTTGTCGGGCCCCCTCAGCGACCCTCTCGACCGGCACCCCCAGGGCCTCGGCTGCCTTGTATAGCAGGCCCTCAACACCTTGAAGATACTTGATGGCGCTCAGCCCAGCTGCGAACTCCAAGCGCTCTATGCCGTCCTGTATTCTGTAAGCCCTCAGTATCTTTATCGCTCCCACTTCCCCCGTATTGGCTACGTGAGTCCCCCCGCAGGCCTGAGCGTCCCAGCCAGCTACCTCCACTACCCTTATGTACCTACCGGGCGCCACGCCACCTTGGTACAGGGCAAAGCCGTAAAGCGCCTCGGCCTCCTCCCTTTTGACGAAGCTCGCCTTGACTGGGAGGTTCCTCATAACTATCTCATTAGCGAGACGCTCTATTTCTGCTAGCTCCTCCCTCGTCACCTTCCTATGGAACGTTATGTCCACTCGGCTTCTCTCCACCCCCTTCTGAGCGCCGGCCTGCCACACGTGTTCGCCCAGGACCCTGCGGGCGGAGCCGATAATTATGTGCGTGGCGGTGTGGTGGCGCATTAGGCTTAGCCTCCTCCCCTCATCAACCACCCCCTCCACCTCGACCCCCTCGGGTATCGGCCTAGACACCCTATGGACTACTACGTCACCTTCCTTAAAGACATCTAGGACCTCGACCTCCCCCCCGCCGACTATCAGCTTGCCCACGTCACAGGGCTGCCCTCCGCCCTCTGGATAGAAGCACGTGGAGTCTAGCACGACGTAGTCCCCGAAGGACCTAACCACCCTAGCCCTGAACCTCATTAAGTAGGGGTTTTCGTAAAAGAGCAACCTAGTGGCTGGCAGGCCCCTGAGGGCCTCAGGAGGGACCCTCCCCTCCACCCTCTGGGCGGGGGGCTTCTCGTGAAGCTTGGCGACTAGCGCGTAGAAGTCGTCGGGCACCCTTACCTCCACCCCCCTCTCCCTAGCTACCTCATGGACTAAGTCGGGAGGGATTCCGTGAGAGTCGTAGAGCTCTACCATTAACTCAGCCCCCCTCTTGGCGAGCTCCCCCAGCCTCTGCTCCACTATCCTCCTACCCCTGGAGAGCGCCTCTCTGTAGCGCTCCTCCTCAAGCTCCACTTCCTCTAAGACTATGTCCCTCCTCCTCCTGAGCCTCGGGTAGTCCTCGCCCCAGTACGACAACTGGAGGTCGACGAGCTCCTTAAGGCTGGCACTGTACCCCAGCGCCCTCAGCGCCCTCATGGCCCTCCTTAGCACGAGCCTGGCTAGGTAGCCCTCCCCCGCGTTCGATGGGACCACTCCATCGGCTAGCATGAAGGCTAAGCACTTCGTGTGATCCAAGAGAGTGCACAGCCTCTCCACCGCCTTTAGCATGCGATCCAGCTCCTCAGCCCCCACGCCCAGGGACTCGGCCACCTTCGCCCTGGCCCCCAGGCTCACGCTGGCCTCTACAGGGTAGGCCGAGAGCCTCTCCACGGCGGAGGCTACCAGCCCCCAGTCTATCGCCCCCCTCAGCCCCAGCCTTCCCTCAAACTCCTCTAAGAGGTGGCCGTAGGCGGCGTGGAACGCCGTCGGCTGGCCGGTCGAGGCCCAGGCGAACCTCTCCATGCCGTAGCCCGTGTCCACCACCTTTATCGGCATCTCTTCGTAGCTCCCGTCCTTCACGCGGTACGTCATGAAGACGAGTGTGGCCAGCTCCAGCCCCTTGACGCACACCTCTACGTCTGGGCCAGCGTTCCCCCCTCCTTCCCAGAACCCCTCCTTGTACGTAACTAGCCTAGGGTCTACGCCTAGCTCCTCAGTCAGGAATAGGTGGCAGAGCTCCACTGTCTCGTCCTTCCAGTACTTCCACTCATGCTCGTAATTAAAGGCGTGTGCCCCTCCCATCTCAAAGATAGTTAAGTGCCTGCCGGCGGTGGCCCCGACGCGATCTATGTCGAGGAGCCTAATGCATGGCTGGGAGACGACCAGCGGGTTCGCTGGCGGGGGGACCAGCCCGTCAGTCACGAAGGGCTGGAAGAGGGCGATGCTCGCTATCGTCAGGTACAGGTCCTCCCTCCACCTAGCCACCACGGGGTAGGGTTCTATAATGGTGTGGCCGTGGCGCTCAAAGAAGCTAAGGAAGGACTTGCGCACCTCCCTCAGCGAATACCTTCGCCTAAACGGGGGCCTGCCTATGAACCCGTACTCAGCGCAGGGCGCGTCGCCGCAGTCTCGGCGCCCCTCATCGAGGGTCCAGAAGTACGCCCCGCACCCCTCACAGACCTTGCGCACGAAGCCATTATCTAAGAAGAACTTGAGCCGCTGCCCCTCCCCAGGTTGCATAGCGCAGACCTTGAGCGCGCACGGGTCTTATCTCTTTACCCTCAGGCGCCCTACGCGCTACCCGAAGAGGGCGCTCAAGCCCTCGGCTATGACCTCCTCAGAGACCTCCTCCTTCTTCTCCTCCCTCTCCTCCTTCTTCTCCTCCTTTGTTGCTGGAGCGCCCGAGGGCTGGGTGGCCGGGGACGTGGCCGCGGTAACGGCGGCCGCTGGCGCAGCCAAGGGCACTGAGGCGGACCTAATGGCCTCCTCTATATTGACCTCCTTGAGCGCGGCGACGAGCGCCTTTACCCTTACCTCATCCACCTCCACGCCAGCCGACGTGAGCACCTTCCTCAGCCCCTCCTCGGTGATGCCCCTCTTCGCATGGTGGAGGAGCAGGGCCGCGTACACGTACTCCATAGAGAAACCCCCAAGGGCTGGCGGATTAACAGGAGCCCCCCTTATAAAACTAGGGGCTGGCCTGCGGGAGGGCGGAGCTGAGCCGTAGGGCCTCGGCAGCGGCCCTCCTAATCATTAGCTCGACCGTCTCCTTCGTGAAGAAGGAGAGGGCTAGGCCGAGGCCGAGCGCGCTCGCATGAGCCCTGGCTAAGATGTGTGGGAGGACCTCGGGGGCGGGGTAGGAGACGGCTATGCTTAGCCTAAGCGCGTCGCCGTAGGCCTCAGCCAGCTGCCTCCTATAGGCCTCTACGTCCAAGACCAGGTCCTTGGCCGTCAGCACCACTCCATCTTCATAAGCAGCCTTTATGCTCAGCCCCGCCTCAATGGGCTCTATCCCCAGCCTAGCCAGGAGGTCGGCGGCCTCCTTTGAGACGACGTCCCCCTTGCGTAGCACGAGCGTGTCCTTCACGATGTGTATGGCCCCCTCCTCTATCTTGGTTGGTATCTTCAAGGCCTTGAACATGCTCAAAACTGGGCCCGGCGGTATGCCAGTATTGCCCGCTGGCACGTATACGTCTCGAGAGGCCCTGTCGCCGGGCTTCGCCTTGGCCGTCACCTTGGTGCGCTCGAGCATTTTATAGAGCTCAAACGCCCCGTCGTTGCTGAAGATGAAGGCGTTCGCCCCGCTCAATAGGTCGATGAGCTTCTCAATGCCGGGCTTGGCTTTAGCTACGTCTAAGATGGCCCTCCTCATCAATGTATTCTTGGCCACCTTAATCGTCGCCACCCCCCTGAGCCTAGCCCTGAGCCTCTGGAACTGGCTGGCCCTCAGCCCGACGATGTCTGCAATCGCCACGACTCTGTGCCTCTGAATTAGCTCCTGGAGCTCCTTGATAATGGCCCCCTTCCTAGCTCTGGGGTGTAGCCTCGCCGCCTTCAACTAGCCCCCACCCTCACCGGCGGGCTCATGGTCAACTTCACGTACACGTCCCCCAGCCTATGGGGCACCTTAAGCCTCTCCTCCACGCTGTCTATTACCGCCTTGGCGTTCTCGGCGAGCTCGTCGGTGGGCATGTCCTCAGTGCCTATGCTACATTGGATGACTGGGACGTCCTTCATCCTCACCCTCACTGAGCTCTGAAGCCTCCTAATGAGCGGCACCGGGTCGGCTGTGCTGGGCAGCGGCGTGGGCATCTTCCCCCTAGGCCCTAGGGCCGGGCCCAGCGCCCGACCTATGAGCGGCATTAGGTCAGCCTGAGCTATGAAGAAGTCGAAGCTCTTAGCTAGCTGCTTAGCATAGCGCTTATCTCCCTGGGCCCTAGCCACCTCGTCCTTCCCAATTACAGCGTCCGCGACACCCTTGGCCCTGATCGCTAAGTCCCCCTCAGCTATGACGCACACCTTAGCGCTCCTCCCCTTAGGGACGTGCGGCAGCGCGACTGCCTCGTTTAACCTGGCCTCTGGCTGCTTCATGGAGACGTCCCTTACGTTAATTATTAAGTCCACCGACTGCCTGAACTTCCTAGGCTTACTCCCCTCCTTGGCCTTCTCGATGGCCTCCTTCAAGGCATCGAGGCTAATCAACACCCTCACTCCTCCTTAAGCAACTCATCGTAGAGGCCCTGGTCCACCTCTCTCTGGACTTGCCTCGGGTCCTTGCCATCCACGGTCACCCCCATGCTCAGGCAAGTGCCTAGGACCTCCTTCACTGCTGCCTTGAGCCCCTTCGAAAGTAGCGACGGCCTCTTAACCTTAGCTATCTTCACCACCTGCGCCATGCTTAAGTCACCGACCTTCTCTAGGCGAGGCTTTGACGACCCCTTCTCCACCTTGAGCTCCCTAATGATTAGAGCGGCCACGGTCGGGGTCCCCACCCTGACCTCAAAGGTCTTCTCATCTACGTCCACCTCCACCTCCACTGGAACCTTCATTCCTGAGAACTCCTTAGTGGCCCTATTGATCTCGTTGACCACCTCCATAAGGTTTAGCCCGAGCGGCCCTAGGGCGGGGCCTATGGGCGGCCCGGCCGTGGCCTTGCCGCCCTCCACAATAAACTTAAACGTCTTCTTAATCCCCATCAGCCCACCTTCTTAGACCTCTTCTCCACCACCCTTACGTAGTCAGCGTGGACGGTTATCGGCAGGGCGTAGGGCGCCTCTAGGAGCTCTAGGGTGACCTCCTCCTTGCCCCTATCGACCCTGACTATCCTCCCCCTCATCCCCTTAAACGGCCCGCCTACCACCTCGACTACGTCACTTACGTCCATCCCCTCTATGGCCGGCCTGGGAACGAGGAACTCCTCGACCTCAGATAGGCTCACCCTGCGGGGGGAGACGCCCCTAACGTGCTTGATGTTAAGGAAGGCCCTCTCAGCGTGGTGTGGAGCGTCAGTCTCTACAAGCACGTAGCCCTTGAAGGCGTCGATGCAAATTAGCGCCTTGACTGGTATGCCGCTCTGCTTAATCCTCCCCTCAGCAATGAACATGACGTTCCTCTCCTGCCCCACGGTCGTCCTCACTAAGTAGAGCGACGGCGGCCGAGCCGCCACTGCGCTTCACCCCCTATAGCCCAACGGCTGTAGCTATGATGGTAGCCAGGTATAGGAGCAGAAAGCCGTAGAGGCCTATGGCGGCCAGCCCGAGGACGCTTATCCTAAGTAGGAGGAGGTACTCCGACCTCGAGGGCTTGCGGGCTACCCTCAGCACCCTCACTACATCGTCCACGAACTCCCTGAGCTTTGCTGACGCCCCGTCCATGATGCCCACAGCCCTAGGGGGGCCCTATGCTTTAAATTTAGCGAGGCAGTCGCGCCGCCTGGCCGACTTAATGGCTCAGCTACTTGGTCCTAAGCAACCCCTCAACCCTCTCGGCCCTGATCCCCAGGCCCTCAGCCAGCCTGAGCACCTTCGCGCGCTGCGCCCCCGTCAGCCCCTTCCAATCGAGGGCCAAGCACTCTACCCTTTCGACGCTGCGCTCTATGGCCGCCCTCAGGAGGGCCTCGTCCAGCTCATCGATAACGTACTTAGGCGCTATGTACGATACCCCCAGCTCGCTTTCTAACAGCAGCTGGGTAAACTTGGGGGCGTAGTGCCCTCCCCCGAGGCCGATGACCGATCTGCAGCTGGCCTTAGCCCTGGCCGCCCTCATCGCCGCCCTCGCTACAGCTAAGCACGCGGCTCGGTCCCTCCACTCCCCCGGGCCGCTACCCACCTCAATGAATATCGCTGGAGTGCGCTCAAGGAAGGGGCCGTGGTGAGTGGCCTCGACCCCTAGGCGCCACGAAGAGAGCCCCAGGAGCTCGCGCTGCACGGCCAGCTCCCTCAGGGCCTCCTTTAGGGCCGTGGCCGGGGCTCTGCAGAGCCCCCTCGGCCTGCCGCCAGCCTCTGCACGGCTAGTCCAGTTGCCCGGCACGTGGGCTAAGAGGCTGGCCTCCTTAGACTGAGACTCATGCCTGGACAGAAACACGGCCAGCTCGGCGTTTAGGAGCCCGTCCACGGCATCTGCCTCAGTAAGCTCGCCGCTTAGGGTGACTAGCGCTACGCCTGGCTCGAGCATTAACACGGGCCCCTCGCCAAACTCTACCTCCATCCTCTCGAATTGAGCCAGCCTTAGGAGCTGGGCCCTGATGTTAGCGCTAGCCGGGTCGTCTACTGAGCAGACGAGCAGCCTCAAGGCGCTCGCCGCTAAATGAGCGAAGCGAGCACGGCCTTAGCTGTGTGGAGCCTGTTCTCAGCCTGCCTCCACACAGCTGAGTGGCTCGGATCGTCTATGACCTCATCCACGACCTCCTCCCCTCGATGAGCTGGGAGGCAGTGCATGAAGATGTAGTCCTCCTTGGCCAGCCTCACTAACTCGGGCCTCACTTGGTAGCGGGGCAGGAAGGCCCTCCTCCTGGCCTCGCTCTCCTCCTCCCTCCCCATGCTGACGAAGACGTCCGTATATATTACGTCGGCCCCCCTCACCGCCACTTCCGGATCCTCGACGACCTCCACCTTAGACCCGCTGCTAGCGGCGTTGAGCACGGCCTCCTTAAGCACGGCCTCCGCTGGCCTATACTGCGGAGGGCAGGCCACCGTAATGTCCACCCCCAGCTTAGAGCAGGCAATTAGCAGGCTGTGGCAGGTGTTAGCTCCGCCATCGCCCACGTAGGCCAGCTTGACCCCCCTCAGCCTCCCCCTGACCTCCCAGACGGTCAGTAGGTCGGCTAGCGCTTGGAGGGGGTGATGGAGGTCGCTCAGGGCGTTTATGACGGGCTTTTGCGAGTAGTGGGCGTACTCCTCGAGCCACCTATGGCTCCTCACCCTGGCTGCCACCGCGTCCACGTACCCATCCATCACCCTAGCCATGTCCCCCACGGCCTCTCCTCGGCTAAGCTGAGTCTCCAGGGCCGATAGGTAGAGGGCCCTGCCCCCCAGCTGCCCTATGGCCACTTCGAGGGACACCCTAGTCCTCGTCGAGGGCCTCTCGAAGAGTAGGGCTACGTACTTGCCCCTGAGGGGCTCCCCCAGCAGGCCCGGCCTCTCCTTTAGCTTGCGCGCGAGCTCAAGGAGCCCCGCGACCTCCTCACTGGAGTAGTCTTGGAGCGTCAGTAAGTCCCTTCCCCTAAGCCCCCCCAGCCCCACGCAGCTACCCCCCGAGTAGCCTACTTACGAACCAATTGGCGTCGAATGGGATTAGGTCGTCGTACCCCTGCCCAGTCCCTAAGAATAGTATCGGCTTGCGAGTGGCGTATACGATCGATACTGCGGCGCCCCCCCTCGCGTCCGCATCCACCTTAGTTAGTATGCTCCCATCTATCCCCACCGCCTCATTAAACTTCTCCGCCTGGTCGAGCGCGTCGTTGCCGACGAGCGCGTCCCCCACGAAGAGCTTTAGGTGGGGCTCCACGACCCTAACTACCTTCCTGATTTCATCCATCAGCGGCCTGTCTGTCTGCATCCTCCCGGCCGTGTCCACTATGACTGCGTGGAGCCCCCTGGCCCTCGCGTGAGCGACCGCATCGAAGGCCACGGCGGCCGGGTCCGCCCCGTAGCGGTGCTTAACTAAGCGCACGCCTAACCTCTTGGCGTGCACCTCGAGCTGCTCCTCAGCCCCGGCTCTAAACGTGTCGCTGCAAGCCAGCACCACTGTATAGCCGTTCTTAAGTAGGAGCCTAGTTAGCTTAGCAGCCGTCAGCGTCTTACCGTGCCCGTTGGGGCCCAGGAGGACTACCCTAAACACGTCCCCCCTCCTCCTCGCCTCAGCCGCCTCGCCTAGAAAGTCCACCCGCCCAGCCACGCTCAGCAAGTCCGTGAGCACCCTCCTCAGGGCCTCCCTAGCCACCTCGCCCACCTTAGCCGTCCTCTTCACCCTCGCCTCTACGAGCTCCCCCCGAAGCTTCTCAAGTATGGCCTCAGCGACCGGTACTGCCACATCGCTCTCAACCAGCCTAAAGAACAGCTCGCTTAGGGCCCCCTCCACGTCCTCCTCGCTCAGCTGCCTCGTACTTAGCGCCTCTATGAATGAGCGTATACCCTGCTTAAGCCTGTCGAACATTTCCTACTTCGCCTTCCTCTTGGCCTCCGCGGCCTCGAGCGCCTCCCTAATCTTCGGCTCTATCTGCGACATGCGCAACGCCACGCTCTCCAGCTGGCTCTGCACCGACGCTAGCGCTTGACTCACTTCACTCATCCTCTCTTCGAAAAACTTCCTAGCCTCCCCGAGGCTCTTCTCAACCGCGACGCTGGCCCCTACGCCGACTATCACCTTCTCCCCATGCGCGAGCCTAGCCTTTAGGTAGGAGGACCCGCCTATGGGTATGAGGACCTCCGCCCCCTCGCCCATCTTCTCCGCCCCCTCTATCGTGTTGATGGCGGCCTGCAGCTCATTCAAGATGGCGGACAGCAGCGCCATCCTCTGCTGTAGATCGGCACTCAGGCTCTGAAGCAGCCGGTACTCCATCACGAGGCCCTCTAAGCTCTCCCCCTTACTCGCCTCTTTGGACAACCCCCTCCGCCTCCGCTCGAATCGCCTCAATCCTCACGAGGGCCCTCTTGACTTTAAACCTGCTCCCAAGCTCTGAAAGCACGAGCTCCCTCACGTCCTCCTCCTTAACCCCCCGCTTCCTGACCCTGAACTTCCTCCAGCCATCCCTTAGCCTAACGGCCCCCTCCACTACGAACTCCCTGACCCTCATCGCGCCGCCCACCTAGCTACCAAATAGGACCCTCTCTATTTTAGCGACCTCCAGCCACGTCGTCAGCGAGCCCACGAGGGCGCCCCGATTGTTCGCAACTGCCCCCACCCTCAGCAACCACGACCCGCAATTGACCGTCCCCCCCTCCCCCCCCACCTTGAAGAGCTCCTCCAGCCAGCGGAGCTCGTCGTCACTCGCCGACGGGTGGACCAGCAGGCCCCGGTCATTCAGCAGGGCCGCCGAGCCGACGAATGGCACCCCAGCTATAGACCCCCTAACCACCTCGACGTCTAGGACGTCCTCCACCTGCTTAGCCTCGGCGTCCGACAAGCTAGGGTGTACTAACGCCGCCCTATTATTGGCTAGGATCAAGTTGCCCAACGCCGTCTTCTTACTGTCTAACGTATAGACGGGTATCCCGGTCTCGCGCCTTATCGCCTCCACCTCCTCGGGGAGGGCCGTCCTGGGGAGGAGGATGCCGCGGTCGTTGCCGGCCACGAATATCCCTATGAGCGGCGAGTCCGCCACGTTCGTCTTGATCACCTTGACCCCCAGGTTCTCCACGAGGGCGTCCTCGAGCTTCCTAGGGGCGTCTAGAGGGATTACGGCGAACGACTGGTTAGCGAAGCAGAAGGCCCCAGCTAGGACGCTGCCGCCAACCTCTATTAGCTCAACCGGCATAGCGCCCCTTCAGCCCGGCCGGTCCCGCTGTAAATAGACCCAGGCCACCCCGTCCTCGCCCTTAGCCACCCTCACCGCAAGCCTCCTAGGGGGCTTCTCAGCCCCCCTGGCCCAGAGGGCCTCGTTGACCTCAGTGGAAATCTTGACCTCCCTCGCCTTTACGTGCCTGGCCACGTGCTCCTTGAGCAGCCTGACTGCCTTCTCCACCCTCCTCCACCGAGTCCCGTAGTAGGCCTTCCTGAGCGGGATCGTCAGCAGCCTCTCCTCAACTACCTTAGCCCCCTCCCTCGACAACGCTTACACCTTTATCTTCGTCCTCCGCCAGTGCCTCCTCTTCGGGTGGGCGGTGAACTTCCTCCTAGTCTTAATTACCACCCAGGCTGGCACTGCGCTGTTTGCCTTACCAGCCCTGCTAAGCCTAAGCTTCCTGGCGCCGAGCTTGTTCCTCGCCACTCGCCCCACCTAGGCCCTGCGGATCCTCCACTCAGTCCTGGTCCTCATCTGTATGCTCCTCAACACCTCCCTAAGGTCCTCGTCCGTAACCGGGACCTTCAGCCTGCCCGACTGGGCCAGCTGTATGAGCTGAGTCTCTAGCTGCTCGGCTAGCTCCGGCCTAACCATCTTCACATTAGTTAGCCTGCTCCTGGCCTCCGGCGTCAGTATTTGGCGAAGCACGCTCTGCTTGATGATCTCTGCCCTCCTCTGCAGCTCGGCGGCGCGCTGGGCCTCGGCCGCCATTTGCTGGTACTGCATTAGCTTCCGCCGCTGAATTTCCTCTAGCTCCTCGTCCGCCGCGTACTCGCTGCTCACTCAGACCCCCTCAGCCCTCCTAAGCCCCGCTCCGTAAAGTCTTTTCTACCCATTGGGCTCACTTAGCTATGTACTTCTTGAGCTCGGGCCGCTGCCTCACCAACTCCCTGAAGATCCTCATGGAGAGCCTGTCCAGTAGCGAGACCCCCTTGGGCGTTAGCTTGCGCCCCTGCTTGTCGTCCTTCATGACTAGCTTGGCCTGCTCCAGCTGCTGGAGGGCCCTCCTAATGATTGCCCCGCTCCCCTTCTTGAAGTGCTCCCTCCCCTTCGCGCCAGCCCGCTGCCTGCCGCCGAAGGCGACGCGGAGCCTCTCAATACCAACTGGGCCGTATAAGTAGAGCTTCCTCAGGATGGCCGCGCACCTCACGTACCACCAGTCCGGGTCGTCCGGCACCTCCTCCTTGTGTACGCCGGTCTTGACGAAGGGGGCCCACGGAGGCGGCTTGACCTCTGGGACGTTCTCCTTTAAGTACTTCGCGAGCTGTTTGATGAGTAGGTCCGGCGGCACGAGCTTTATCATCTCTCTCCAGCCTAGGCTTTGGCGTCATACGGAGCGAGGGCGATTTAAGCTTTAGCGGCCTCGGGCTTGGGGGGCCGCCGGCTTGCTATTGGGATCCTATGTATGTAGCCACACCTTAGGCACGTAATTACCACGTGCGGGCTCCTTCTTGGCGACAGCCTGACCCTGCAGCTCACGCCAGGGACTAGGAAGCGGTAGCAGCTGTGGCAGAACCTCCTCCTTAAGGGCCTGGGGATCCTCACCCGGCAGCGCATGGAGATCCTCCTAGCCAGCTCTACGTAGCGGTCGGCCACCTCAGGATACTTGCGATACACCTCCTCAGCCGCCTCAAAGAGCCTCGCTATCCTCTGGAGGGCCAGGTCCTTTACCCTCCGGCGCCTCAAGCCACCCATAGCGGCCCGGGCAACTAATTAAGCTCCTCGGCGCAGTAGCCCCGTGCCATGCAGGAGAGAGCCCAACGCCCCCTCCTAACCTTCGCCCTGGCTGAGAGCGCCCTCGAGCTCGTCCCCGAGGAGCTGTGGGGCCATCGCTCAGTGAGGAGGAGCGCCAGGCGTCGGGGGAAGAGGCCGGGCGACGTCCTCCTCGACTTGAGCCTACACTACGCAGCCGCGAGGAGGCTCCAGGGGTGGGAGAGGCGGGGCAGGCCGGACATAGTCCACACAACCCTACTCTACGTACTGTCCACCCCCCTGTGCAGGAGGGGGCTGCTGAGGGTGTACGTACACACGGTGGCCGACCTAGTCATAGAGGTGAGGCCAGATACGCGCATACCCAAGAACTTCAACCGCTTCGTGGGGCTGATGGAGCAGCTACTCAAGAACGGGAGGGTCCCGCTGGAGGGGGAGGCGCTCATGAGGGTGGCCGGGAGGGGCTTCAGCCTAGTCCTAGAGTCCGTGAAGCCCTCCCTCACCATCCTCCTAACTGACAGGGGCGCCCTCATGAGGCCTAGGGAGCTGGCGGAGCTCATCGCATCTGAGCCGTCGCCCCTCTTAATTGTGGGCGGCTTCCAGAGGGGGGACTTCTCGGCCCACTTCTACGAAATTGCCGACGTAAAGGCCTCGATTTACCCCGAGCCACTGAACGCCTGGGTGGCGGCCTCCATCGTCCTACACTCTGTCGAGGAGGCCCTGGGCCTCTACTAGCTCAGCCAACCGTCAGCGCGAGAAGCTTAATAGCGAGGATGGGCCCCCCTCTAAACGGCCGGGGTGGTGTAGGGGCAACACAGAGGCCTCGCCGTGGAGCGGCCTGTGGAGCCGCGGTCCTAGCGGGCGGCCGCTAGGGCGGAGATCCCGGGTTCGAGGCGGCTGTCGCCGCGAGAGTCCCGGCCCCGGCCTACTGGAGGTAGTTAGAGGCCGAGTAGGTTGAAGTAGTGCCTCACCGCCTCCCTAAGCCACTCCTCAGTGACGAAGCCTAGGGCGGTGGGCGCCTCAACTACGCGCCTGGGCACCCTCAGCCTGTCCGGATCGAAGCCCTCGCGCCTCTTGAACCGGTGCTTATCCCTAAGCACCTCCATGCCCAACTCCTGGAGCTGGCCTGGGCTCGCCTCTAGCCCCAGCAGCGCCAGGGCCTCTGAGACTATAGCTGGGCGGTATACCTCCCTGGCGAATAGGCAGGCGACTAAGCTGCACAGCACTTGCCTCCACGCCTCCTCGCTCAACAGCCACTCAGCCACCGCCCTCGGCTCGCCCTTGAACTCCCCCCTGAGCATCTTCTGATCTAAGCTGTAGCCAGCCGAGTCTAGGTGGCTGTGCCTAGCCCCCGTCAGGAGGCCCGCGTAGGCGGCGGGCCCCGTCTGGTAGCCCGGCATCTCCAGCCCCCCGAAGGAGAGGGCGAAGTCCGCGCCGCCGTACCTCGAGGCGGCCTCCTCGACCCCCCTGGCCAGCGAGGAGTAGAAGTCATTGGGCTGGTCGACGATGTAGTCTATGGCCTTGAGGTAGGCCTCTCCATCGCCCCACTTAAGCTCAAGCCCCATTAAGTCGCTGCTACTCACCACCCCCCTCTCGTAGGCCTCCGTGGCCCAGGCTAGCGCCACGCCGGTGCTTATGGCGTCGAGCCCCAGGGAGTCTACCTTGTGGATCAGCCTCAGGAGGCTGTGGGCGTCTGAGACTCCTATCATTGAGCCCAGGGCGTAGATCAGCTCGTAGTCGTAACTAACGAAGGTGGTCTTATAGAAGTAGGGCTCATCTACGTAAGGCTCCCTGAGGATCGCCAAGTGTATGCAGGCCACTGGGCAGTGCGCGCAGGCCAAGCGCCTGCCTAAGTAATTCTCGGCCAGGAGCTCCCCGGAGATCTTCTCGGCCCCCTCAAAGCCACGCTGAGTCAAGTTCTTGGTCGGCAGGGCGCCCATGGCATTGAGGGGGAGGACGTTCGCGGCCGTCCCTAGGTCGTGGTACTTCTTCATTAGCGCCGAGCCCACCATCTCTCTAAAGACCCTCCCGTACAGCTCCCTGTACTTGGCCGCGTCGCCGACCCTCGCCGTCTGATCCCCATAGACCACTATCGCCTTTACCCTCTTGCTCCCTAGCACCGCCCCGAGCCCGTGGCGACCGAAGTGCCTATAGGTCTCCGTTATGACTGAGGCGTAGGCCACCAGCCTCTCCCCCGCCCTCCCTATCCTCATTATAGTCCTTAGGCCAGCCCCCGGCTCCCTCTCGCGCACGACCCTGCCTACGGTGAAGCTACTGGCCACCCCCCACAGCCCAGAGGCGTCCCTGAACTTGACGCCGCTGCGGTCTATCACTAGGTACACCGGCGTCGGGCTGGAGCCCTTAATTACGATGGCCCCGTAGCCAGCCGACCTAATTGCCACCGCGCACCTCCCGCCCGCGTGGCTCTCGCCCAAGTTCTTAGTGAGGGGGGACTTGAAGAGGGACACGGCCTTCGACATCGCCGGCAGCACGCCCGTCAGGGGCCCTACGGCGAACACGACGACGTTGTCTGGGCCCAGCGGGTCGGCCCCTCGTGGGCACTCCTCACTAAGGAGCTTAATGGCCACCCCGACCCCTCCGAGCCTCTCCCTAAAGAGCTCCGGCCTCTCCTCCACCCTGAACCGCCGGCGCGCCAAGTCTACGTACAGCACCCTACTCGGGAGGGCGCTCACTACTGGACCTCCTCCAGCCTGAGCGCCTTATGCGGGCAGAACTCGACGCAGTAGCCGCAGTGGGCGCACACTATCGGCTTGCCCGACTCAGAGTCCCACCTGATGGCCCCGAAGGGGCACGCGGCTGAGCACGCGCCGCAGCCTAGGCAAAGGTCGAGGTCTACAACCACCCCCCCTCCAGGCCTACCCCTCATCGCGCCCACTGGGCACGCCCTAGAGCACGGGGGCTCTGGGCAGGCGCGGCAGACGACTATAACGTAGCCCCTCTCAACCCCGCCCGCCGACCTGACGTAGATCGCCGACTTACCCAGCCCCGCCTCGCCGAGCCTGCGAGTGCACGCGAACATGCAGCACTGGCAGCCCACGCAGCGATCTACGTCAGCTATCGCCACCCTCCTGGGCAACCCTCTCTACCCTCAGCTCCGCCACCCTCCACCCCGGCTCGACCCCACGAAGCGACGAGAGCAGCGCGTGCACTAAGTTCCCTATGAGTTTAGTGACGAAGGGGTTCAGGGGGACCTTCCTATCGTCGACGCGCACCTCGACCCTCATCTCCCCTCATGCTCACATAACGTAACTAAGCTGCCCTCTTTATGCCTTACTGGGGCGCGCCCATGCCCCCTTAGCAAGTTAGCCGCGCCGCCCGGCCATCCATCGCTATAGAGGGTAGGTTGGTGCAGCTTTGGTTCTTTTTGCTTGACTTTGTTATTTGGTTTGGCAGCCTCCTTCCTGTGCGGGTACTATGTATATGGGCCTTCCTTCACATAAGGCTTGGGCTGTTTTTCTTCTGGCTCTTTGGACGAGGCGCCATACGGTTCCTCTCGAAACGCCCATCTTTCGCCCGGCTTCCTCTTGCGATAATCCCTCTAAATCGACAAGTCTGAAGGCTTCTAATTCAGCTAGATCTAGAAATATTGGTTCCGTGTTCTGGAGGGGGTTTGGGATGAGGCTGTTTATGAACGGTGTTATTCCTAGCATGACCGGTTTTGGAAACCTTCCCCTCCTGCCACATCTGAATCTCTGTCTCCACATGACTCTTCAGCCTCTATCTATTGCTAATATGTGAGCGGGGCATCGGCTTCCTCGAGAACCACAGTAAAGCCTGTTTTATAGTGTTTCTTGCAACACTTTTCCCTTTCTGTGAGTGGCCCTTTTGCCTCTCTTTCTC
>JAWAOK010000017.1:0-22390 GCA_038894875.1 Candidatus Nezhaarchaeales archaeon | reverse complement strand
TGACTCCGGCCTTCAGCTCCCCAAATATAGGCGAGCCCGGCAGCCTGATCCAATCGATTTGGTGGTAGTAGACAGCCGGATGAGGGGAGAAGAGGAGGGGTATCATGGATACGGTCATCAGCGCAGCGAGGAGAGAGAAGAGGATGGCCCCATAATCCCTCACTTTCGGGTGTATCTTAGCGAACAAGGGAGTTAGCAGGGCGCCTGCCATGGGGAAGATCCAGCACAGCCATGCCTGCGGGATAAAGGCCTCTACGAACTCAGCCACTCGGCGCACCCCCGACGAAGGATATTAGGCTCTTAGCGGCTGCGTCAGCAATCCCCAAGACGGGGGCTGGGAGGGCCCCTACAATGACGCAAATAGCCGCCATGATGACCACCGGCAGTGCCATGGTTAGTGGCACTTCGTGCGCTTTGGACGACACTTCCGTGGGCTGCTTGAGCATGATCCTCTGCATTACCCAGAGGTAGTAGGCTGCTGCGAAGATGGCGTTGAGGATGAGGATGACGGTGACCGCAGTCATGAGTACATCGCCAGGCATGCTGAGCCCCGCCAATATTATAAATAGCTTACTCCAGAAGCCGTTGAGGGGAGGGACGCCAGCTAACGCCAGCAAGCCTATTGAGAGAGATGCCCCAGTCCAAGGCATTCGCCTACCGATGCCCTCAAGCTTGGCCAAGTCTCTCGTCTTAACTTCGTGTAGGAAGCAGCCGGTGCAGAGGAAGAGGAGGCCCTTCCCAATAGCGTGGTTGAATACGTGAAAGAGGGCCCCAGCCAAGGCAAAGGTAGCTACACTCATTGACGCAGCTGGCTGAGAGCTATAGTAGGTAGTTAGTACGTATGCGGCCATTCCTCCAGCAGTTACTATGTAGCCTATGTTGACTATGCTCGAGTAGGCAAAGAGCCTCTTTACGTCTCTTTGGAGGAGCGCCATCAAGTTAGCCACAATTAGCGTCGCAACCCCGAATAGCATGAAGGGGGCCCCATAGTTAAGGGACGTGGGATTAAATAGGGTGAAGGCGGACCTGCACATGCCATATACGCCAGCCTTAATGACTACCCCAGATAGCATGGCGCTGATCCCGCTCGGCGCGGCTGGGTGAGCGTCAGGAAGCCACGTATGGAAGGGGACCATTGCGGCAGTAATGCTGAAACCCACCAATATCATGCACAGTGAGGGGTAGAGCGTCGAGGGAGGGGCCGACTTCAGCCCCTCAGCTATGGAAGTAAAGTTGAGGGAGGAGGTGAGGCCTAGCAAGAAGGAGGCGCCGTAAAACATGAGCACCGAGCCGAAGGTACTCATTATTAAGTACTTAAAGCCGGCCTCGACGGGCTCCCACTTATACTTACGGAAGCCAACGAGGACATAGCCAGAGATGCACATAGTTTCCCAGAACACGAAGAGGGTTAAGAAGTCCCAGGAGAGGGCGACTCCAACCATGCCAGCCACCATGGTTAGTAGCAGCGCGTAATACTTGTCGAGCCCGGTGTCCTCCTCCATGTACCTGACTGAGAAGATGGCCACGAGGAGGCCTAGGCTGCAAAATACCAGGGCCATGAATACACTGAGGGCGTCCGCCCTCAGCGTCGACCCAACGAGGGAGCCGGCGGGGCCTAAGTTAAGTTCGAGAGGGCCCTTTGAAAGGACGACGGTCGACAGTTCATATAACTTAAACAAGGCTAGCGACAAGATGGCTATGGCGAAGACGTCCCTGAGCTTCTCCGCGTTCAATTTAACCCCTGCAACCTCAGCTAAAGGGGTGAGGGCCGCGCCAATGAATAACAAGGTTAGGGGTTGTAGAATGAGCGGGACGTCGATAAACAAAGCTACCACCTCAACCTCCTAAGTCTCCTGACGTCCAAGCTGCCGTAGTGCCTGTAGATGTTAATTACGTACATTAGGGCTACCGTCGCTACGCAAGCCCCCAACACCATCGATATTACGACCACTACTTGCGTTAGGGGGTTCGCGAAGGCGGGTATGGAGTAGCCCATTGCTATGAAGTTCAAGTGCATGGCTGTAGTGATTATTTCAAGACCTATGACTAGCCTGAGAACGTTCCTCTTGACCACCAGGCAGTAAGTACCGATTGCAAACATCAGCAAGCCAGCAGCTACGTACCAAGCCATGCCGAGGGCCAAGGCTTACACCTCCTCGGTGATCTCCTCAGGTCCGACTTCCTCCTCAACTAGAACCTCCTCCTCAGGCCCTGGTCTCTCGCCCTCATGCCTAAAAAGGGCAGCTACGCCGAGGGTGGCAGCGAGTACTGCCATTGCTAAGAAAGCCGTATCGAGGGCCCTAATGGTTAAGAACCACTGTTGAGGGGCGCCCTCCGGGATGGAGGGCGGAGGGGCGGGAGGGGCGGGCAGAGGGGGAGCGAGGCTGAGGTACAAGAATAGGAGCAGGAGGGTGAGGGCCGAGAGGGCCAGGAGGGGGGCTCTCGCCAACCTACCACCTCTTGACTGTATGGAGGGCAATTAGGAAGAGGACTACCACTGCGCCTGCGTAGATTAGCATTTGAAAGAAGGCGGCCACGTAGGCCCCCAAGAGGGCGAAGAGGGCGGCGATGGAGATGCTCATGACTAAGAACGAGGCTATGGCCCTCGATAGCTTGGGGTGCTCAATAGCGACAATAGAAGAGGTTATGGCAACTATGAGCAGGAACACCTCAAGAGCCTCTATCACCCAGGACCCCCAGAGCGCCTTTTTCTCGAGGTCTCTGTGCCAGAGGCGCTAGGCCTTTCGACCCTGATATAAGCCCTTCGGTTCTGAGGGGGGCAGTCAAAGGGCGGCCAACAGGATGCCTACCGCGAGGAGGAGCGAGAGCGCGATCGTAATTATGAGGAGTATCTCGAAAAGACCGCTCGAAGTCTCAAAGGACTTAACTTTCTCATGTAAGTCCTCAAGCTCCTCCTTACTTTTATGCGTTAGGCCTATCCACATTAGCACCGCCCCGACTGCCCCGAGAAAGATGGCCAGCCCTAGGAGGGGGAGGGCCAGCGGCCCCGCGTAGACCCTAAACGTTCCAATCAGCATGGCTAAGGCGAGGGTAATGAGGGCACGATTCACCATCGCAGAGTTCACGTAGACACCGGGGGCTCTCCTACAATATTAAGGATTAATAGCTTACGCCTCGCCCTGGCAGGACTGGCTGCCGGAGAAAGCCTTTTATAACGATGATGAGCTGCGCTGGGGGTAGAGATGGTGAGCGAAGCCGCATTTCAAGGAGTGGCGCTGGCCCTCTATGTATTACTGTCATTCGTCTTCTGCATCTCCTCACTCCTATTTGCCAAAGTGGTAGCGCCCAGCAGGCCCAATCCAAGGAAAGCATTGACTTATGAGTGCGGGCAGGTCCCGACGGGCCCGACTAAGGGCAGGTTCACTATTCAGTACTACCCTTACGCGGCAATATATGCAGTATACGGAGCTTTGGCCATAGTCCTTCTCCTATCTGCGCCATCCATACAAGCGATGCCAATAACCCAGTTGTGGATGGTCCTGTTAATCATTGCATCTTTCACCTTCGCACTCATTGGCGCACTAGCAGCCATTAAGCCCCTGGTCAGGCCCAAGAGGGGGTAGCCTTGGCCCTGAGGGTGTTTGAGAGGGTCAGAGTCAAGCTGGCTGAGTGGAAGCCAATTAAGGACATGTTGAACTGGGGGAGGGCCTGGAGCCTCTGGTGGGCCCACTATGAGACTGGGTGCTGTTGCCCGGAGATAATGTCCCTGGTGGCAGGGAGGTTTGACCATGAAAGGTTCGGGACCTTGCCGTTTCCTACGCTAAGGGAGTGCGACTTAATAATCATAGAAGGGGTCGTGACTAAGAAGATGGCAAAGAGGCTAAGGATGATTTACGACCAAATGCCGGACCCGAAGTATGTCATAGCGCTAGGCGATTGCGCCATAACTGGAGGCTTCTGGTGGGATAGCTACAGCGTCGTCCAGGGAGTGGACAAGGTGGTGCCAGTGGACGTCTACGTGCCGGGCTGCCCGCCGAGGCCCGAGCAAATTATACAGGGCATAAGGCTCCTACAGAAGAAGATAATGGAGGGCAAGTAGCTTGGAGGTGGAGGAGTTAGCGGAGGCGATTAAGGCTAAGCTAGGGGAGGGGTTGATTGAAGCTAAGGTTCCGAGGGCCAAGTTCATAGAGCTTATAGTTAGGCCCGAGCGCTTATTAGAGGCCGCGCGCCTCCTCAAGGAGGCTGGCTTCAACCACCCCTTGTCGGTAGCGGGAGTGGACTACCCTGACGCTAATGAGGTGGAGGTCGTCTATCACATAAGCTCGCTTGAGAAAAAGTCCGTCGCAGCCCTGAAGGTGAGGGTCCCTCGCGCGGCCCCCTCCATCCCCTCACTAAGGGGGGTCTGGCTTGGAGTCCACTTCCATGAAAGGGAGACGTGGGAGATGTTGGGCGTCAATTTTGAGGGGCACCCTGAGCTTAAGCGCTTCCTCCTTCAAGAGGACTGGGAGGAAGGTGTGTACCCGCTTAGGAAGGACTTTAAGCTTAAGCCAGAGGGGTGAGCTCCCTGCCCATACGCGTGGCCTGGGGCATCCAGCACCCAATGAGCGGGCACCTCACCCTATACTTAGACGTTGATGGAGACCTCGTGCTGAATACGGAGGCGGACATCGGCTACACGCATAGAGGGCTCGAGAAGATAGCTGAGTATAGACACTTCATGCAGTACGTACCTATTATTGAGAGGGCCTGCGACTTCGACTCCTCTAACTTTGCTCTAGGCTATGCTAGGGCAGTGGAGGCATTAATGGGCGTGGAGGTCCCTGAGAGGGCAAAGTACCTGAGGACGATAGCCGCTGAGTTAAGTAGGATCATGAGCCACCTCTACGCGCAGGCACTCTTGTCCATGACCGTTGGCTTCGAGACCATGTGCGTGTGGTCCGCCAACGACCGTGAGCTCATTTTGGACCTACTTGAGATGCTCACTGGGGCAAGGGTTACGCATACATACATAGTCCCAGGGGGGGTGAGGGCGGACTTGCCCAAGGGGTTTAGAGAGAGGGCCGCTCAGGTCCTCGACTACCTAGAGAGGAGGATCTCGGACTACTACGAGATGCTATTTAAGAATCGGACGTTCCAGGATAGGACGGTGGGGGTGGGGGTCCTACCTAAGGAGGAGGCCATCGAGCTGGGGGTCACGGGGCCGAACCTAAGGGCGTCCGGAGTAGACTTTGACACTAGGAGGGACGACCCCTACGCCGCATACGACAAAATAGACTTCGACGTCATAGTCCTAAAGGAGGGGGATGCGTACGCTAGGGCGCTCGTGAGATTTTACGAAATAGCTGAGAGCATTAAGATCATTAGGCAAGCGCTGAGGGACGTGCCCAACGGGCCGGTGAGGTGTAAGATCCCACCCAACCTGCCTAAGGGAGAGGTCTACACTAGAGTTGAGAGCGGAAGGGGGGAGCTGGGGGTGTATTTGGTAGGGGCTGGGGGGAATCGACCATATAGGCTTAAAATAAGCGCCCCCTCCTTCAGGAACCTCGCAGCTCTAGTCCATTTATGCCGAAACGTGCCCATGGGGGACGTGCCGGTCATATACTACAGCCTAGACATCCTGCTACTAGACGTAGATAGGTGATGGCCGTGGTGCTCCCCATACCCATACCTAGCCTCCCTGAGGTCGCAATTCCGGGGCTGCCGTCGATACCGATCCCGAGCCTGCCCCCGCCCCTCGATAAGCTAGTGGAGTTCGCCCAGACCAAAGAGTTCGTCGAGCTACTTATAGACGCTGGGCTGAAGCTCTTAGTCTTCCCAGGGCTGGCATTCATTACGTTATATGCCATGCTGGCGGTTTGGGGGGAGCGCAAGCTACACGCCAGGATCCATTTAAGGATAGGGCCGTATCACGTGGGGCCCATCTTCGGCCTCTTCCAGCTGGTGGCGGACGGAATTAAGCTACTAGGGAAGGAGATCGTGACGCCGGAGAGGGCGCATAAGCTAGGCTATCACTTAGCGCCAGTCCTAATAATGACGTTATCGATGGTTACGCTAGCCTTCATACCGTTCTTTCCCATAGCCTCAGGCAGGTATTGGGCGGTGTATTATACGGAGTACAACTTGCTAGTGATCTTGGCGCTGATGTCGCTCAGGCCATTCATATTGATCTTGGCGGGATGGGCCTCTAACAACAAATACACCACGATGGGGGCCATAAGGGGCGCGTTCCAGTTACTGGCCTACGAAGTGCCGTTAATGCTGTCCATAGCGAGCGTAGCGATACTTGCAGGCTCCCTCGACCTAGCAAAGATAGTAGAGAGCCAGGCGAGCGTGTGGTACATCGTCCCGTGCTTCTTAGGCTTTGTCGTGTTCTTCGCGTCAGTCATGGCTGAGATATGCCGCAGGCCGTTCGACATCATAACGGCGGAGCAGGAAATAGTGTTCGGCCCCTGGACAGAGTACACGGGGATGGAGTATGGACTAATAATGATGTCAGAGTATGTGGACGTTGCTATCGCTAGCTTCTTAGTGACCATGCTGTTTCTAGGGGGATGGCATGGGCCGGGGTTACATCCGCTCGCTTGGGTACTAATTAAGATGGGAGTGGTGTCGGTATTCTTAATGGTAGGCAGGTCGACGTGGCCTAGGTTGAGGATTGACCAGCTGCTCGACGCTGGGTGGAGGAAGCTGATACCACTGGCGCTAGTTCAAGTGCTAGTGGCCGTGGTCTTGATCTATATAATTAAGGTAGTTTATGCATGAGGTGGTGGCATGTCCTCATACATTAAGCCCCTGTACCTGGCCCTCCTCCACATGTTTAAGCGCACTTTCACAGTAAAGTACCCCTACGAGGTCCTTAAGCCAGCCGAGCGCTTTAGGGGGAGGATGCAGCTGAGGATGGAACGCTGCATAGGCTGTGGAGTGTGCAGCTTCATCTGTCCTAACAAAGCCATCTCTATAGTTGAGGAGGGCGAGGGCAGGTACCCACAAATAGACTTCGGCAGGTGCTGCTTCTGCGGCTTTTGCGTAGAATATTGCCCTAGAGCCGCACTTAGCCATACTGAAGAGTACGAGATCTCCTCCTACACTAAGGACGAGCTTGTGTACAGCCCCAAGAGGCTGGCTGAGGCCCCCAGGCCGTTTGAAAGAAGGCTGGTGGAAGTTAAGCGCCTAGACACCAAGCGAGGGCCTGGACATGGAGAGGTGAGCTAGCGGGGGCAGGGTCCTGCCTCAGCTCAGGCTGCCTTCAAAGGAGGCAATAGCATTAAATATCCACAATTAGGCATTAATTCCTAGAGATGCGCGCGTCTAAGGAGGCCGTCCTCAGCCCTCCAATCAGTAAGATCCTCGAGGAGCTTAGGAGTGGCAAGCTCGTCGGAGAGACCAGGATCACTATGGCGTGCCTCGATGCCATAGCCTCATCAACTGTGTACTCCAAGGCCGAGAGGCCAGAGGACTTTGAGCATGAGGTAGCTGGGCATCTGGCTTTATTTCTTAGGGAGAGACCAACGTTAATCATGCTAGCAAACGCTGCCCGCTACATAATTAACGAATTGAAGCAAGGCGTTGAGAAAGGGATGAGTTTAACTGAGCTTAAGAAGCTCATCACGCTAAAGGTCATGGACTTCAACAAATCGATTAAGTCGTCTATAGATAAGATAGGCGAGGTAGGGTCAAGGTTCATTGAAGATGGAGACGTAGTGCTGACTCACGGAGCGAGCACGACCGTGCTTTCCATCTTGGCTAGGGCGAAGGAGGAGGGCAAGAAGGTCCAAGTTCTAGTTACTGAAGGGAGGCCTGAGTTTCAGGGGAGGATCATGGCTATGGCACTAGCTGACCTAGAAATACCCACTACGTTGATAATAGATTCAGCACATTATTATTACATGAAGAAGGTGCATAAGGTGCTGCTTGGAGCAGTCGCCGTCTGCCCTAGCGGCTGTATCGTAGCTAAAGTAGGCACTGGCGCCATAGCGCTAGCTGCTAGGGAGCATAAGGTAAAGGTGTACGTGGCAGCCGCCACACAGAAAGTGACGGCCGATTCCGCCTTTGCTGAAGAGGCCAGCCATGAGAGGGGGGACGAGTCATGGGTCCTTCCGCGAGAGGAGAGCTCAAAATTGGGGTTCTTCGTCTCTAACCCGCTCTATGACGTAACCCCGCCGGACTACATAACGCTCATTATAACCGAAAAGGGCGCTGTGCCCCCTCAGGGCATCGTCTTAATAGCCAAGGAGCTCTATGGGTGGCCCCTAGTCACCTTCAAGCCTGCAGAAGATTACTTCGAGTACGTAGCTTAGCCATGTACCACACGTCTAAGGAAGTAAGTAAACTTAAGGAGCTCTTTAGGGAGGTAATGCTCCACCTCTTTGAGTGTGAGGACAGGGTCATCTTAGAGCTCGGCGACGCCAAGGTAAAGGAGGCAGTTAGGAAGGCGTTTGAGGATCTCAGGCTCCAACTAACTAAAACATATGCGAAGAGGCTCAAGGAGAGGCACGAAGAGTGGTTAAAAGCGACACTCAGGGAGCCCAGCCTAATTTTAATGCCTAGCAAGCTCGTACCGCGGCCTCTTAGGGGTGGGGACAGAGCTAGGGCGTGGGTAGAGAGAATTGGCGAGCTCCTCGAGAATTACGATGAGGCCGTTAAGCAATTAAGGAAGGGTTAAAAAAGAGGAACGGGGATGTGAGGCACAAGGGAAGAAGAGCGCGTCTATGGTCAGTATAATTAAGGCCGCTGAGGGGGACGTGCTTAAGTACAAGATATCCTCCGGCTTCGTTAAGTGGGTCTCCTCGCACGACGACAGGGGGAAGGAGGAGCTTAGGGAGCTGCTTAGGTCAAAGATCAAGGAGGGGGTGGAGGTGTGGCTAGCTGTAGATAATGGAGAAATAGTGGGGTTTACCATTGTAAGTGACTGGCCAGTCCTGCCGGGGGCCAAGGCCATAGAGGCCATGGAGGTAGCTAAGCCATTTAGAGGGAGGGGCATAGGCTCCGCGATGCTCAGTAAGATTATAGAGGAGCACGATACGCTCATAGCATTAATGCCTTCGCCGGAGGAGGGGTATGAGAAGGAGCTGGAGGAATTTTACGGGCGCTTCGGGTTTCATTATCTAACCAACGACTACATGGTCCGCATCCCGGACACTCCTGAGGCAGGGTATAAGTTAAGGAAGTGGATTCAGCAGGTAGATAGGCTCCTAGAAATATACCAGGTTCTATTGAGGGAGATGAAGATAAGGCATGACGCAATTTATGAGAGGATGCCAAAAATGGCATTAGAGCGTAGAGAGGGGCCCCGATCGTGAGCCTTTCGTAAAAGCTTTATATAAAGGAATCCTCAGTGTGGTTGTTGGCGAGGTCATGCCATATAGAGCTAAGCTAGTTATAAAGGCCCCTCTCGAAGGGGACCAGGGCATAGCCAGGATAGACAAGAAGACCATGGAGTACTTAGGCGTTAAGAAGGGGGACAAGATAGAGATAACCGCGAGCTTTTGGTCGGTTAGGGGCACCTACACTATTGCTATCGTAGACGAGCTCCCGCCAGAAGACGAGGGGCAAGGAATAATAAGGCTGGCTAAGGACAGGCTGCTCGACGGCAACTTCAGGGTAGGGGATAAGGTGATAGTCTCTAAGGCTTAACTAAGCGCGGAGAACAAAAGTGAGACGAGGACGTTAGGCAATTATTTACGTCGTCTTCCTTTTATTTCAAGTTCAGCCCTACATAAAGAAGGGCAGCTGCCCGGCTACTAGGAAGCAGTACCTCATGAAGGCGCCGCCCACGAGCACGCAAACCGAGGCAACTATCATCAGTGGCGCATAGAACTTAATGAGGGCGGCGGTCCTGCCCTTCCATGCCAGTAGGATCAGTAGTGATATTGGCACTATGAGGCCTACGAGCACAAAGGCCCCCCAGAACAATGGAGCAAGCTCGCCAAAGGCCAGGGCCTCCGCCGAGGCCCTAGCCATTTCAGACGGGCTGTTTAACATTATGTATAGGTAGAGGAAGGCAGTGCCCGCCTCTATGGCCAGCAGGTATCCGTCAGCTACGTCTAACCTGTGCATCATCTCTACGAAGTGCTTCCTGGACTCCTCAGTAACTTGGACGAGGCGCAGGACGGCTATACAGAGCCCTATTGCCATTAGGGCCGTAGAAACGCCAGAGGCGTAGAATAGTACTGTGATTAGTGGCGTCTCCCAAAACGGCCTGGCCCAAGCTACGCCCAAGACCATGCCAGTATAGCCTGCGAGACCGGAGCCCAGGACGAAGAGCACGAGCTCAAAGAACTTCCTGGGCTTAGTGTACACCGACCAAGGCAGGAAGGACTTTAGCCAGGGGAGCGAGTCAGGCGGCAGGAACGTGGCATATATTATCCCTATGGGGAGTATGGAGGTTATCACCACAGTGCCGAAGGTTATCATGGACGTCGGGTTGCTGTACATGTACAGCAGACGCTCGGGATGGCCTGCGTGGAGGGCGAGGAAGGTGCCGCAGAGGGCTGTGGCTACCACCCCTATGTACGCCCCGAACTTCAGTATGTCCCTGAACTCCTCCCCAGAGATGAAGCTAGTCACGGCAGCGACGATGAAGCTGCCTCCGCCCATCCCCCCGAAGAAGAGGGCAAGAGCTATAGTCAGACCCCAAGGAATCTCCTCGACGAGGAGTCCAGACATTCCATCTACCTCCTCGGAATCTCCTTTATCTTGGCCTTAATTATCTTAGCCCTGCGCCAAAGGGCGAAGCTTAAAAATGCAAAAGCGGCACCAGTAAATATCGCTATCCCCCCTCGCTCCACGAGCAGCCTCGGCATTGCCTCGGGGGCTGGGACCCTCATCTCGGGCTCAGGGAAGCCTCCGATCTCTTCAAAGGGGACGTCAGACACAAAGATAACGTTAGTGCCGTGCTTTTCCTCGGCCCCCCAGATGTAGGCATCCCTTCCCATCTTCCTGAGCTCCCTCGCCCTACTATTTGCCTTCTCCACGATCTCCCCCCTGCGCCCAAAGTCTAGGGCGCCAGTTGGACATACGGAGACGCATGCTGGAGCGAGCCCCTGCTCGAGCCTATCCATACACATCCAGCACTTAATGGGGACGCCCTTCTCCTTATAAAAGACCCTGGCTCCGTAGGGGCAGGCCACGACACAGTACTGGCAGCCGAAGCACTTAGTGAAGTCGGTTAGGTTCACGCCATTGCTCTGGTAAATCGCCCCCGTCGGGCAGACGTACATGCAGGGAGGGTCTACACAGTGCATACAGGAACGACGCTGAAAAACCGCGCGGCCCCTAGAGGCCCTAAGCTCTGGGTGAGGCTCGATGACCAGTAAGTGATGCTTATCGAGCCTTGGGGGTGATGGAGGCTCCGTGGGCCCCACCTTCCCCTCGAGGAGCACAGGGCCTATGGTCTCTAAGACCCTGCCAGCGGCCGTGACCCTAACTGGCTGTTCCGAAAAGCCGTGGCTGCCGTTCCATAGCCTACACGCCACAACGCAGCTATTACAGCCTATACACCTAGTATTATCGAAGAGAATGGAGTAGTTGAAGTAATGATCGTAGCGATCCTTCAAGTCGAATGGAGTCTCTATAGCGCCAGCATTGACAGCCGCGGCCGCGGCAACTAGGGGGACTAGCTTCAAGAAGCTCCTACGGGAGAGTGGCATGGGGCTCTCCCTCTCCTACTTCCTTAAGCACGAGGCCTACTACTTTAGGGATGGAGGCCTCCACCTCGCTAGAGAGTGCCTCTCCAAAACAGATGCGCTTAGGCTCAATCCCAATGATCACGACCTCCCCCAGAGGCACGCCTGCACCAATGGCCAGCCTCAAGGCAGCGACAGCGTCGAAGTCATGCATAGATAAAAAGCCCACGTCATTAAATAGGGAGGGGCTGAAGTCGAGGCGGTAGACCGTGCCCGGCTCTCCGCCCATCTCAATAGCGTCAATTAGTACGACCTTCTCGTATCCCTCAATTAAGTGAAGCAGGGCTAGGCCCGGCGTTCCTACAGGATAGACTGCGACGCTAGGCGGCAAGTTGAGTCTCAGCAGTTCTTCAGCTACTCTAACGCCAACGCCGTCGTCGCCCATCAATACATTGCCAAGGCCCACTACCACCACTCTCCTCTTCAAGCCCACCACTACGGCAGGCTTGGGATGGCAGAGATCCTTTGAACTCTGCCGTCAGGAGTCATTAAGTGGATTGCACAGGCTAGGCAGGGGTCGAAGGATCTTACTATTCTGACGGGGTTTATTACGTCATAGTGTCCAGCTTCTTCGTCGTAGGGAACCGGAGCGTTTATGAGGGCCTCCTCAATGGGCCCTCTCTTGCCCTTATCATCCCGTGGAGACGCGTTCCACGTCGTCGGGACCACGCACTGGTAGGCGGCAGTCTTGCCGTCCCTTATCCTAATGTAGTGCAGTAGCGCGCCCCTAGGGGGTTCCCATGTGCCGAAGCCTTCCCCGTCCCTTATCTTGAAGTTCTTGTCGTATACGGGCTCGCCCAAGTGCTCAGCCAGATTTAGTAGCCAGTCAAGTATGACGTCTGCATATAGCTTCGTCTCCTCTAGCCTAGCGAGGATCCTGTCTATCAGTGAGGCGCCGTGCTTAGATATTGGCTCATACTTTCTATTAATGAGCATCCTCGCCAGCGGACCGACCTCGCAGGGATTGCCCTTGTACCTAGGGGCCTTCATCCAGGAGTAGGCCCCCTCCTTTCCATACCTGGGCTCTGGTGGTGGCTGCTTTGCTACCTTCCCACCGCTTACGTCGGTATACCATGAACACTTGACGTGTTCCTCTATCTCCTCCAAGCTAACTGGCTCTGGCACTTTATTGGCTGGATAGTTGAAGATCACCCCGCCGTCGAGGAAGTTCCTATAGTTATTATCAGGGTCTGGGCATACGCCATAGGCTAGGAAGTTCCTCACGCCGACCCCTATGTTGCTTACTAGCTCCACTACGTCTGGGTGTTCGTCGATTAAGTGAGGGATGAAGACGTTCCAAACGTAGTCGTAGACCTCGTAAACGACTCCCCTGACCTCCCTCATTTTAGCGTAAGCCAAGGCCACGTCAGCAGGGCTGGGGTTTACTGTAACGCCGCCAGGTAGCGCGGTCATGTGGTGGGGGACCTTCCCGGCAAAGATAGCTAGGGCCTCGTGACCGAGCTTCTGGGCTGGCAGAATTACTTTGTGGAGGAGCTGGTAGTAGCGGTCGACATCCAGCTCAAGACATGGGGCTTTAGTTGAGGGGGTCTTTCTAGATGTCGGCGGAGCCCAATCGGGCTGGCGTAGTCCTGGACAAGGCTTGCCTGCCAGGCCGTAGACTGCGAAGTCAGGTCCGCATAGCACTGTTAAGTGAGCTGCGTGGTCCCAGATCTCTTGGATGCCCTCTATTATGTTCCTAATTCTAACGGCGTTGTCCGGCGGATGGTAGCCCTCCCCCATGCAAGCGCGCTCTATGGCTAAGATCGAGGTTTGTCTGTGCACTCCATGACACACGCCGCAGATTCTAGACAGGATTATTGGCGCATCCCTTGGGTCCCTCCCGAGCACTATGCGCTCAAGGCCCCTCCAAAGCATGCCCATGGAGTAGGCATCGACCACCCTGCCCCCCTCCACCTTGAGCTTAATCGCCATGTGGCCCTCTATCCTAGTCATCGGGTCTATGGTTATTTCAGGCACTGCCTTTCACCTCCTCTTCCCCTCGCCTCCTCACCCTCGCGAGGAGGGCGGCCAGGCCTACGCCAGCTCCAGCGAGCACAACAACATCGAGGGGTCTGAGTGTGAGAATGCTGCTTAAGCCGGCCCCCTCAGACTCAACTAAGGACTTTAGGTCCATGCTAAAGGGTTGGGAGAACACCTTGGGCGACCCTACATTAGGATTCGCTATGTGCTCGTAGAAGCCCTTCGGACGAGGGCCTTTGCCAGGAAACTCGGGCTCGGTGCAGCCTATGCAAGGTGCGCCAGCGGAGATGCAGAAGTTAACGCCATTGTTCCACTTCCTCACCGGGCAATCTGCCTTGGCCACAGGGCCCCTGCAGCCGATCTTCCATAGGCACTTTATACTAGGCTCGCCGGGCGCGTCAGCTATCTCTAAGTTGTCAAAGAACTGCCTCCTTGGGCAAAGGTTGTGTATGTAGTCAGGGTAGAACCAAGAGGGCCTGCCGTATTCGTCGAGGCTATCCAGCACCCAGTCGACATACCCGAGGATCGCGAGGGCTATCGTTAGTAGCATCCAGTCTGGGTGAGGGGGGCAGCCTGGGATGTTGATGACTGGGGTCTTAATACCGCGCTTGTCGAAAAACTCTCTAAGACCTAAGCACCCGGTGGGGTTAGGATAGCCAGCCGGGATGCCTCCGTAAGCGGCGCACGTTCCGACAGCCAGTGCAGCGCTAGCCTTCCTCCCAAGCTTCTCGACCCACTCCTCAAAGGTTATGGGGGCCCCGTCCTCACGCTCGCCCACCATACAGTAGTTGCCCATGGGCACAGCCCCCTCAACTATCAAGTAGCCCCCGTCTGGGAATTCCTTGAGCTTCTTTAGGGCGCCGTGAGGGTCGTGCTGCGGCTCTATCATGATGGTAGGATGGAACATTAAGTTGAGCCTAAACCAAGTAACGGCCTCCACTAAGTCTGGATCTGAGGTCTGCAGGAGCGAAATGGTGCAGCCAGTGCAGCCAGCCCCCTGGATCCAAGCGACTGGGACTTGCCCTTCTGCAGCAGATTTGAGTGCGTAGACGACGTCTGGCTTAAGGAGCTCGAGAGTGGCAGCAGCACCGAGAAGAGTCGCCGCCCTAATGAAGTCGCGCCTAGACAGCTTCATGTTTTATTGCGCAATTAGCCTAAGGGTAGGCGCTAATAAGCCTTACGGAGCGGGGAAGGACGCGCTACGTCGGCCCCAGCACCGGGCTAACTATGCGACCCTCCTCGACATCCACCAACCCTTTATCAGTGAGCCTAAGCTTAGGGATTACTGGCAGGGAGATGAAGGACAGCGTCTGAAGGGGCCTTGAAAGACTGCAGCCGAGCTTACGCAAAGCCCCCTCGACTTCCTCCAGTGCCCTGGCTACTCGCTCAGGCCGTTCAGAGCTCAGGAGGCCAGCCACCTTTAATTCAAGTTCAGCCTCCACCTTTCCTCTCGAGATTACAACATAGCCTCCTTGAAGCTCCCTGAGCCTCTCGACCGCCTTAGCCATGTCAAGCCACGAAGCGCCGGCAACAACTATGTTATGTGCGTCGTGGGCGTACGTGGAGGCAATTGCCCCCTCCTTCAGCCCAAAGCCAGATAGAAAGCCCCTACCCACGCCGCCGCCCCTCCCATGCCGCTCCACGACTGAGAGCTGGATGACGTCAGCTTCTGGAGAGGGGTGCACGAGCCCATTGGCCACCTTAAGCTTAACCCTTCGCTCCTTAGTTATCAAGCTGCCGTCGCAAACCTCTATGGCCCTCGCCTCCACCTCCCCCTCCCTTACATGCGCCCTCACCACAAAGTCGGTGGGGGTTAACGTAGAGACCTTAATCGTCTTACAAAGTTGCTCAGGGTACTCTGTTTGTGGGAGGGAGAGTAGGAGGGAGCCCTTACTAACTGCGAGCCTCCCAGCCAAGGTTACGTAGGCAACCTCGAAGCTCCTCAGATCCTTGAGGATTACTAAATCAGCCCTCCAGCCAGGAGCTATTAGGCCAGCCCTACGGTCGAGCCTAAAGTAGGTGGACGGGTTTAGGGTCACCAGCTTAATTGCCTCGACGGGGTCCATGCCGAGCTCCACAGCCCTCCTGAGCCTAATGTCGAAGTAGCCAGAGGCGAGGTCCCTCGGGTCAAGGTCGTCAGTGACCAACATGAGCCTGGAGGTGTCTAGGCCCTCCTTAAGCACCGCCCGAAGCACCTCGTCAAGCCCCCTGGCCGCAGAGCCCTCCCTGACCATTACCCAGAGCCCTAGTCTCAGCTTCTCCACAGCCTCATTGCCATCAATGCACTCGTGATCTGAGCTAGGGCCAGCGGCTATGTAGTTAGCCAGCCTCCTGCCGCGCAGGCCTGGGCAGTGTCCGTCGACCCTCTTCATTAGCCTCAAGGCGGCCTCTATCTTGCTTAAGACGGGGGCTCGGCGCCCCAGTACGCCTAGGTAGTCCATTACCTCAGCAAGGCCGACTACATTGGGCTCCATTAGCAGGCCCTCTACGTCATCCACTCCTAGCTCAGCGCCGCTCGTCTCTAGCCCTGGGGCCGAGGGCACGCAGCTAGGGACAGTGAAGTAGCTCCCGAAGGGAAGGGCCTCGGCCTCGGTCATTAGGGCCCTTACGCCAGCCGCTCCGGCGACGTTAGCTATCTCATGGGGGTCGAACACTGCCGAAGTGGTGCCGTGTATTAAGGCCGCTTCAGCGAACCTAGATAAAGTTAGGTGGGAGCTCTCCAAGTGCACGTGGCCGTCAATAAAGCCTGGAGCTGCGTAGAGACCGTGCGCGTCGATCACCTCAGTGGAGGGGCCTACGAGGTCATCTACACATCCTACGTCGACCACCACCCCGCGGTTAATGGCTATAGAGGTCTCGTAGACTTCGCCGGTTGCCACATTAACTAAGTTGACTGACTTAATTACGAGGGCGGCTTCGGTGAGGTTCTCCCTTTGCAAAGCTGGACCGTTAAAGCTAAAGTCAGCCTGAGCTTTAAGCCTCGGGGCTACGCGTTGGTAGAGGCCAAGCTAAAGCGGCAGGACTTCACTAAGTGGTTTAGGGACGTCACGTTGATGGCAGAGGTCTACGACTATCGAGTGCTAGTCAAGGGGTGCGGGGTCTGGCCCAGCTACGGGCTCAAGCTGAGGAACAACGTGCTCTCGATCATGCGCCGCCTCCTCGACGAGACTGGACATGAGGAGTGCCTCTTTCCAATGCTCATACCTAGGACCTTGTTAGCTAAGGAGGGGGAGCACATCAAGAGCTTCGAGAAGGAAGTATTCTGGGTGACGAGGGGAGGGGATACGGAGCTGGACGAGAAGCTGGCGCTGAGGCCCACGAGCGAGACCATAATAATGCCCATGCTTAAGCTATGGATACACTCACATAGAGACCTACCTAAGAAGGTGTATCAAGTGGTGAGCGTATTTCGCTATGAGACGAAGGCCACCCACCCGATGATAAGGGTTAGGGAGGTCACGACGTTTAAGGAGGCACACACAGCGCATGCTACTTTTGAAGATGCCGAGAGGCAGGTCAGGGAGGCTGTAGAGATCTACAGGAAGTTCTTTGACGAGATAGGGGTACCCTACGTAATATCAATGAGGCCTCCGTGGGATAAGTTTGCTGGGGCCCTGTACACCATATCCTTCGACACCCTCATGCCGGAAGGTAGGGCTCTCCAAATAGGGACCGTGCACAACCTTGGACAGAACTTCTCCAGGGCCTTTGAGGTCGAGTTCCTTAAGCCAGACGGCACGAGGGACTACGTGTACACCACTAGTTACGGGATCTCAGAGAGGGTGGTGGCCGCCCTCATCTCCGTCCATGGAGACGACCGAGGCCTAGTCCTGCCTCCAAATGTGGCGCCTATACAGGTGGTGGTAGTGCCAATACCCTACAAAGGGGAGGAGGCTGAGGTCCTGAGGGAGGCTCGCAGGGTGTTTGAGCAGGTCGAGGGGGCTGGGATAAGGGTCAAGATAGACGATAGGGATGACGTTACTCCAGGCGAGAAGTTTTACACTTGGGAGCTTAAGGGGGTGCCAGTTAGGATTGAGGTGGGACCCAAGGACGTAAGGGCCAGGACCGTTACTCTTTGCAGGCGCGATAGCCTCGAGAGGACGGTGGTAGGCGTTGATAAAGTGGTAAGTGAGGTAGAGGAGCTCCTCCACAAGGTTGAGGAGGCCCTGAGGGAGAAGGCGTGGAAGGAGTTTAGGGAGGGGCTGCTTTACGTTAAGTCACTAAAGGAGGCCAAGGAGGCAGTGGCGGCTAGGAAGGGTATAGTACACGTGCCTTGGTGTGGCTCTGAGGCGTGCGGGCTAAAGCTAGAGGAGGAGGTTGAGGGTAGGATGTTAGGAGTGCCGGTGGACGAGGAGGGTGAGGGTGGCGTCTGCGTTATTTGCGGCAATCAGTCCTCAGCCTTGGTCAGGCTGGCTAAGACTTACTGAGGGGTCGTCTACACATCCCTCCTAATGGCCACGTCAGCCAGCTCAAGTAAGGTCGACTTAAAGGGGGAGGGGCGGAAGGGGCTCAGGGCCAGCTTAGCCCTGTCCGCTAGTGACCTTGAGAGCCTCTCTAAGACGCGTAGCCGGCTCGCGCCTAACAGCCTTATAATTTCTCCTTCCCCACGCTCAGCATCCAAGACGTCGTCCCTAATTTGAAAAGCCATGCCCACGAGGAGGCCATACTTAGCTAATTGGGTCACGGGCCAGGCCCTCGCCCTTTTCACGGCTATTAGGCCTCCCAGCTTTGCCGAGGCCCTGAAGAGGGGCGCAGTCTTGAGCTTTATCAGCTTTAGGTACTGCCGCCACTCAATTCTCCCGCTCTTTAGCAAGTAGGTCTCTAAGAGCTCGCCTTCACACATCTCCATCGCGGACCTCGATAGCTCCTCGAGCATGGCCTTCATTAAGCGGGAGCCGCTATATCTGGAGATGAGGGAGGAGGAGAGGGCTAGCATCAAGTCAGCGCCGATTACTCCCAGTTCGAAGCCGAACTTAACGTGAAAAGGGTCGCGCCCCCTGCGGGACTTCTCCCGGTCAATTATATCATCGTGGATTAAGGATGCGCAGTGGAGCAGCTCTACCGTTATCGCAGCCGGGAATGGGTCGAGGCTAGGCTTCCCTGTGAGGCTGGATGCTAGCAGGAGTATCAAGGGCCTTATCCGCTTACCGCCGCTGAGGGCATAAAGCACAGGCTCTAGGAGGGAGGGAGGGGTTAGCCTAGTGAGCTCATACTTCATTCGGTGCTCAAATTCCATCAGTAGTGAGGCGGTAACCTCATTAAGTAGGTAGAGGGGGTTGCTGAGCGAGGAAGCCTTGCCGTCCATCTTCGGAACTGTGCCTATGACGCTAGCTTTATATACATTTTGGCCGCTATCGCCCAGCGATGATAGGGGCCGCGGAGCTCCTTATCCTGTTCTTTATAGCCTTGCTGCTGTTTGGCCCAAAGAAAATACCTGAAATAGCGAGGACGTTAGGGGAGGCGGTCAGGGAGTTCAGGAGGGCCTCAACGCCAACTCCGCCGGCCGTTGGAAGGGTGAGGGATGAGGAGCTCCTGTTTAGAGTGGCTAAGGAGCTAGGAATTCAAGTGGAGGGTAAGGACGTTAATGAAGTGGCCAAGGCTATTATAGAGGCCGCTAAGCAAAGAGGCCGGGAAGAGTTAAATAGGTGAAGTCGGGTGGTCTTTAGACAGAGGCGAAGGTGTTGGTGCCTGTTGACTTAGGTTTCCTCCCGACAATGGGTGGCTATGAGTGGCTCATAATCTTATTCATAATACTCATACTGTTCGGGGCTAAGAAGCTCCCCGAGCTCGCTAGGGGCTTGGGCGAGGCCATTAGAGAGTTTAGGAGGGCCTCGCAAGGAGAAGTGAGTGAAAGAGCGCTCTCAACAATGAGTGAAGACAGGGTGATAAAGCTGGCGAGGGAGCTGGGCATTAATACGGAGGGCAAGAGTAAGGAGGAGCTCGTAAAGCAGATAGTTGAAGAAGTGTCGAAGTTAAAGGCTAAGTAAGAGGCTACGCAACTAGTTATCATTAAAATTATGGTCGCTAGCCACGAAAAAGAGCTTGAGTTTCAACAGCACCTAGAGGAGCTTCTCGTAAGGGCGAGGAGAGCGCTGATAGCGGTCATTGCTGCAATGGCCATAGTCTCCATAGTCCCAGCTAAAGTAAACCCAGAGTACGTCACGCTGGTATCAGCCCTCATATCGAAGGTGGAGGAGGACTTGCTGCCTAGCGGCGTTACGCTGATAGCGAGTACGTGGACGGGGGCGATACTGACGTACTTCTACATGTCACTGCTGGTCGGCTTCGTCCTGGCCTCGCCAATAGTGGCTTATGAAATATACAAGTACGTCGAGCCAGCCTTGTATTCGCATGAAAAGCGTTACCTACTCCTGTTTACGGCCTCCTTCACCACCCTCTTAATCCTCGGCGTGGTGTTTTCGTATCTAATCCTCCTGCCCTGGACCTACGTATTCCTTCTAAACTTTGCCAGGCTAGTGGGGGCCCAGCCTTTCTTTACCGTCGATGACTTCCTGGCCTTTACTATCTTGCTTATGCTAGGAGTGGGGCTCACATTCACCTTCCCAGTAGTGACAACGCTCTTGGTCAAGCTAGACATCCTAACTCCTGAGGCTCTCACTTCTAGGTGGAGGGAGGTCGTGGTAGCCATTTTCGTGCTAGCCGCCATACTCACGCCAGACATTTCGGGCTTCACGATGCTAATGCTAGCCACCCCCATCGTGGCCCTCTACATCTTAGCCGTGGCAGTAGCTAAGCTCGTCTACAAAGGGAGGGAGGGCCAGCATCGAGCTAGAGAGGACGTGAAGTGATGCGCTCAGCTATAAAGGAGGCCCTCTCCTCAACTTCACTTAGTGAGGCTACGTACGCGGGGCCGAGGCTCTCAACTGTAAAGGAGGCTGCCGCGGTGGCCATGGACATGGCCCAAGCGGCATCCTCCCCCCGCGAGAGTAACAGCGCAAGGACTCCCGCATATACATCCCCGGCCCCTGTGGGGTCGACTATTGTCGACACGGGGTAGCAGGGAGCGCTCAAGAGAGTGTTCCTCATGGCAAGCCGCGACCCCCGCCCGCCCATGGTCGCTGCAACATAGCTGGGCCCTAGGCTCACGAGCTTCTTAAGAGCCCCTCTGAGGTCTCTGCCCCTAGCCAGCGTCATTACTTCTACGCTAGAGCCGCATAACATAGACAGCCTTGATAAGGAGGCCAGGGCCTCTTGGCTCGGTGCTAATGAGACCCTCCCATCATCTCCAAAGCGTCTCAAGAAGCCCTGAATCGAGGCTGCCACGAACCCCTCGGCTAAGCCCTCTTTAAGCAGGGCGGGGCCTATCTCGCCGGCCACAGGGCCGAGCAACACTAAGTCTGCACCCCTCATCCGCTCTAAATCCTCCTCATCAAGGGGGTCACATCTACTAAGTAGCTTAAGCCTCCTGCCCTTGCCGACGTACCTTATCTCAAACTTTGTAGTCGGCCCCTCCGACTTCTTAATGTTAAGCTCTGCCGACTCAGCCAACAGGGCGAGGTCCCTCTCTTCAAAGTCCCTCCCTACCTTAGACGTTAACAGGGGCCTCGAGAATAGCCTAGCGAATAGCATGGAGGAGTAAGCGGCCGTGCCGCCTAGGAGCCTTCCCTTAGCCAGCCGCCCGTGGTAAATTAGGTCGTAGGTTACGTGGCCTGCTACTGCTATCTTCACCAGGGCCCCCTCCGCAAGACTAAAAATGCAGCCAGGCCTCTAGTTTAAGAGGCCTATCGTGGGGCGACTTTCTTGCCGAAGAAGCGTAAAAGTAGGGGGCGTAGCAAGGGGGCTAAGGGGAGGGACTCTATATTATATTGTGACGGGTGCGGCAGGCCGGTCCCTAGGGGAAAGGCAATCAGAGTGACGAGGCCGGTCAGTTTGGTGGACCCCCAGCTTAGGAAAGAGCTAGAAAGCAAGGGGGTCGTAATATCCAAGAGCATCATTACTAAGACGCTCTGCGTGAGCTGTGCAGTATATCAAGGAGTTAGGAAAGTAAGGGCGAAGGATCTACGCAAGGAAACTAGAGCCTAGGGAGGCCTCGGGGCAGCCTAGTGGTGGAGCGCCTTTCAGCGGCTTGCCTTCTAACGGCTAAGGGGCCGCTGCTTAATATTGGTGTGCAGTCTGGTGCTGCCCATGGCTTATGAGAGGCTAGTGAGGAAGCTAACGATAGAAGTGCTCTGGCTATACATAGTAAAAATGCTGCTCGAGAGGCCCATGTACGGCTACGAGATAGCTAAGGAGTTTAAGTCTAGGTTCGGCTTTTCGCCAGCTAGAATAACAATATATACCGTCCTCTATCGCATGGAGAAAGAGGGACTCCTTCGAAGCGAGTACCGCGGAGGGTTGCTGAGCGCCCTAGGGAGGCGATACTACAGGCTGACTGAGAAGGGGGTCGAGGCCTTCGAGAGGGCGAAGAGGTTCCTTGAGGAGGTTGCGAAGGTGCTTTTTGGTGAGGGGCTTGCTAGGAAGGATTAGGGAGCTTTATGAGGAGGCACTGAGGCCGCTTGGCCTAGCTCTATCTCGCTTAGGGCTAACGCCTAATACAATGACCCTCCTCGGCTTAGCTGTAGCGGCTGGCTGTTGCTATGCCCTCTACCTAGGCAACTTATATCTAGGGCTCGGTTTACTGGCCCTGGCTTGCTTCATTGACGTAGCCGATGGGGCCCTAGCCAGGGCCTCGAAGAGGGCCTCGAGCCTCGGGGACGTGTTAGACAAAGTGGTGGATCGTTATGTGGAGTTCGCCCTCCTACTCG